>CANRDL010000008.1 GCA_947629405.1 uncultured Bacilli bacterium | reverse complement strand
TATTTTATATTCCCCGTGTTAGTTAAGAGGTAACGTCCCGAAAGATAAAAAACGAGACGTTAAGTAAATAATTTACGGTTTTCTTAAAAATTTGAATTCAACAAAAAATGGCAAATTTTTCCACAAAAGCTTGACAGGGGGGGGTCTATTATATAATTTCCTTAGAAAGTAAGGAAATACTATGAAAAAGAATAATACAAAAGTAGAATTAAAAAAGTATCTTAGCCAAAAAGAAAAGATAAAAAATACCTTTATAAGCTCATGTATAATCTTAGTAATCCTTACTTTTTTTATCTTTATAACATATTCATACTTTATAAATAAAACAGGAGAAATAGAAGTAGGAAATTTTAATTCAAGTATATCTGATGTTAAAATAATAAAAAGTGAAAATGTAGAAAATACAAATTATCAACAAATGGAATTTACAATACATAATTATTCCAATACAAATACATATTCATATAATTTAAATTGGAAAGATAAAGCATCTGGTCATTTTGGCCAAATATATTATAAAATACCAAGTGAAGAATATTCTCATCCAGTAGGAATAATAAAACCAAATGAAACTAAAAAAATCCGCTTAGTAACTACTTATAGTATTTCAAAACCACTTTCAGTAGATCCAAACAATGGTCCTTGGCATATTAAATTGGATTCAGGATATGAGTATTCAAAACCTAAATTAGAAGAAGGATATGAAAATATAAAATATTCTCCACTTTCAGAAACTACTGAATTAACTGATTTAACATCTTCATATGGTACTCTTAAACCTACATTTAATAAAAATGTAGAAAATTATGATTTATATGTTCAAAATACTTCTGCCAGAAACATTACATTAATAGGAAATTTAACTAATAATGGAAAAATAATAGATGCAGTATTTGATATGCCTGAATTTAATTCAAAAATAGAAGTAAATCGTAAATTAAAAGTATATGCTGAAGATGGAACATATATAAGAGATTATACTATAAAAAATATAATAAAAGATAATAGTGATATTCCACCAGATTTAAATAAAATTTTTAAAAATGGAATTATTACTTCAGTTAGATTTGAATACCCCGATCGAAATGATGATAAAGTATATGTAAATAAAATACTTTTTGTAAATGGAAAACATGGAGGATATGAAAATAATTCAACTATAACTATTTATGTACCTTATTCAAAAGTAAAGGGTGTAAAATCATTTAAAAATTTTATTATAGCTTGGAGTTATCTTGATGGTGAATATTTTCTTCATGAAAATAATAAAGATTGGTATTATTTTTGCACTGTTGATTCTCCTCCGATGTATGGAATAATTCTTAATGAAGGGCCAAAATTTACTATTGATATTGATTTTAGTTATGAAGAGTTAGAAGATATAGAATACGATATAAATGTCCATTTTAATAGATATGGTCAATTAACTAATTATGCTAAAAAGTATCATATTAAATTTAAATATACTTACTAATAACAAAAATTAGTACCTTTTAATTATTATAATAATTTTTAAAATAATAAAATTATAATTATGATATTTGCTATAAAATATAAATTAATTTTTTTGATGAAATTGAACAAAGATAATCTTTGTTCTTTTTTATTATAATGATTGAAAAATATTTATTATTACTATGAATATTTTTAACTTTTTTAGCCTAAAATATAAAAAGAAATTAGGGTAAATTTGACAACTTAATGTAAATTTGTTAAAATGCTTATTACACATAGGAGGTTTTTCTTTATGAAAAGCGATTCGAATAGCAAATATGCTATTGTGAAGTTTAGTATAATGATAATAACATTATTTACTTTCTTTTTATTAATTGGTAAGAATAGTAATAATGATAATAAAATATATAATAGTAAAATAAATAATAATGAATCTTTCAATTCTTCAAATGATGTAGTTGCCGATCCTCTAAATGTAGATGTGCTAGATAATAAATGTTTAGTTACATTTACGGATCCACAAGAAGAATATGAAAAACTTTTAGAAAATAATCGATTATTAATCGAATTTTATGCTAAAGTTTATAAGGTAGATGTTAATGTAATAATTGAAGATTTAAAAAATAGAGCAAAAAATTATACCGAATTTAATGAAAATAATTTAGGATTTTTAAATGATAATGGCGTTTTGCGAAATTATCAGAGCAAAGATTTAGCAATTATTGATTATTTTGAAGAATTTTTATCTTTAAATCCTCAATACCAAAATAATAAAGTAGAAGCATACAAAGGAAATAAAGAGTATGTTGAAGGCTTAATTAATTATTTTACTAGTGTATACCCTAATGTAGATTATAAAATAGCTATTAGTATAGGAGCAGCTGAAAGTGGCTATTATGAAGCTTCATCTATGCTTGCTGTAAATAATATATATGGGGGAATGAGTAACGGAAAATTAATTGCTCATAAGAATATTGAATATGGTGTTATGCAATATATTCGTTATCTTGATAAAAATTATTTTTCCAAAGGTATAAATACAGTTGAAAAAATAGGTAATATTTATTGTCCATCTATAAGTGATAATGGGGTAAAAGTGGCAAGTTCTCATTGGTTATCTTTAGTAAATAATGCAATGAATAGTTATGCTGATAAAGAAAATATTTCGCTAGAAGAATTAAATAATTTACAAAAAAATTGAAAAAATTAAAATTTTTCAATTTTTTTTATATAAACACATTGACTTTTTTATTAAATTAGTATAAACTTATATCTTGGTGACGTATTCTTTTGGAGTGCGTAAAACTAAAAAAATATCTAGATATTGGGGTGAAAATTAGTGGCATATAAAATCGAAAAATTTGGTGACCACAGAGAAAGAAGAAGTTTCTCTAAAACAAAAAGTGTATTAGCACTAGCAGATCTTCTTGAAATACAAAAAAAATCTTATCAAAGATTCTTAGAAGTAGGTATTAAAGAAGTATTTGATGAAATTTTTCCCATTGAAAATTTCACTGGAAAAATAACATTAGCATTTGGAGAATATCATATTGATGAACCGAGATATTCTATAAAAGAAGCAAAAGAAAGAATGGTAAGTTATGCTGCACCTTTAAAAGTTCAAGCTCAACTCTTTTTGCATGAGACAGGAGAAGTAAAAGAACAAGAAGTATTTTTAGGTGATATGCCTTTAATGACTGAAGCAGGTACTTTTATAATTAATGGAGTTGAAAGAGTTATTCAATCTCAATTAGTTAGAAGTCCATCAATTTATTTTAAAAGAGAAATTGATAAAAATGGTAGACCAGTTATTTCTGGTGAAGTTATTCCTAATAAAGGTACATGGCTTGAATATGAACTTGATGCTAGAGATGTAATTTATGTAAGAATTGATCGAACTAGAAAAGTTCCTGTTACAACATTACTTCGTGCTTTAGGATTATCTAGTGATGAAGAAATCATGGAAGTATTTGGTGAGAATCAATATTTAAAGAATTCTATCGAAAAAGATTCTACTAAAAATACTGATGAGGCTTTAATTGAAATATATGAAAAACTTCGCCCAGGAGAACCAGCAACACTAGATAGTACAAAAAATCATTTAATTACAAGATTTTTTGATTCATTTAGATATGATTTAGCCAAAGTAGGTCGTTATAAATTTAATAAAAAGTTAAATGTTCTTGATCGACTTGTAGGATGCAAAATAGCTGAAGATATTAAAAAAGATAAAAAAGTAATTGTTAAAAAGGGAACAGTTATTACTAAACCTATCTTAGAAGAAATTAAACCTTTATTTAAAGAAGGTTATGGTGTTCATGAAACAATAATTAATGAAGAACTTGATCAATATAATAAAATTCAAGAAATAAAAGTAATTGATCCAAAAGATGAAACAAAAACAATTAAAATTATTGGTAATGATCAAACAATTGATACTAAGCGTTTAACTATTTCTGATATTTATGCATCAATTTCTTATTATTTAAATTTACTTGATAATATTGGTAACATCGATGAGATAGATAATTTAGCAAATCGTCGTGTAAGACAAGTAGGAGAACTTGTTCAAAATCAATTTAGAATTGGTATTACTCGTATGGAAAGAGTAATTAGAGAGAAAATGTCAACTCAAGAATTAGACACAGTAACACCAAAAAGTTTAATTAATATTCGTCCCGTTACTGCTTGTTTAAAAGAATTCTTTGGATCATCTCAACTTTCTAAATTTATGGACCAAATTAATCCAATTGCCGAACTTACTGATAAGAGACGTTTATCTGCTTTAGGACCTGGTGGTCTTTCTCGTGATAGAGCTGGTATGGAAGTAAGAGATGTTAATGGATCACATTATGGTCGTTTATGTCCAATTGAATCTCCAGAAGGTCAAAATATAGGACTTATTACTTCACTTGCATCTTATGCTAAAGTTAATGAATATGGTTTCATTATGACTCCATATCGTAAAGTAATTAATGGGGTTGCAACTGATGAGGTAGAATATTTAACTGCTGATGAAGAAACAGATTTTTATATAGCTCAAGCAACTACTAAATTAGATAAAGATAATAAAATAGTTGCTGATGAAATTATTTGTCGTTTAAATACTGAAAACGTAATTGCTAAAAGGGAATTAATTAATTATATGGATGTTGCTCCAAACCAAATCGTTTCTATAACAACATCTTTAGTACCTTTCCTTGAACATAATGATGCCACTCGTGCTTTAATGGGTGCTAACATGCAACGTCAAGCAGTACCTTTACTTCAAGCTGAAAGCCCAATTGTGGGAACAGGAATTGAATACATTGCTGCAAGAGATTCAGGCTCAACAATTATTTGTAAAGCTGATGGAGTAGTAGAATATGCTGATTCTAAAAAGATAATTGTTAAAAATACTAAGGGTAAAGATACTTATTATTTAGCAAATTTTGAAAGAAGTAATGCTGCATCATGCTTCAATCATAGTCCTTTAGTTAAAAAAGGTGATAAAGTTACAAGAGGAGAAGTTATTGCTGATGGTCCTTCATGTGATCATGGTGAACTTGCTCTTGGTAAAAATATGACAGTAGCATTCATGACATTTGATGGATATAACTATGAGGATGCTGTTGTTCTTAATGAAAGACTTGTTAAAGATGATGTATATACATCATTACACATAGAACATTATGACATAGATTGTCGTGATACTAAACTTGGACCAGAAGAAATTACTAGAGATATTCCAAATGTATCTGAAGATTCAAGAAGAAATCTTGATGCCAATGGTATAGTAAGAATTGGAACAGAAGTAAAAGAAGGAGATATCTTAGTTGGTAAAGTTACACCAAAAGGTGTTCAAGAACTTACTTCTGAAGAAAAATTATTACACGCTATTTTTGGTGAAAAAACTAGAGAAGTAAGAGATACATCTTTACGTGTTGAACATGGGGCAGCGGGAATTGTTCATGATGTTAAAGTTTATACTAAAGAAAATAGTGATGAATTACCTGCTGGATGTTCAAAAGTAATCCGTGTTTATATTATTCAAAAGCGTAAAATTCAAGTTGGAGATAAAATGGCTGGTAGATATGGTAATAAAGGAGTTATCTCATTAATATTACCAGAAGAAGATATGCCATTTATGGCTGATGGTACTCCAGTAGATGTATTATTAAATCCTCAAGGTGTTCCATCTCGTATGAACATTGGTCAAATTTTAGAAATACATTTAGGTATGGCTGCTAAAAAATTAGGATGTAAAATTGCTACTCCAGTATTTGATAGTGCCACTAAAGATGATATTAAGGAAATGATGGATGAAGCTGGTATGGAACCAGATGGAAAACAAATTCTTTATAATGGTCGTACTGGTGAACCTTTTGAAAATAGAATTGCCGTTGGTGTAATGTATATGATGAAATTACATCACATGGTCGATGATAAATTACATGCTAGAAGTACTGGTCCATATTCACTTGTAACTCAACAACCTTTAGGTGGTAAAGCCCAATTTGGTGGTCAAAGATTTGGAGAAATGGAAGTTTGGGCATTATATGCTTATGGTGCTGCCCATATTCTTCAAGAAATCTTGACAATTAAATCTGATGATGTTGTAGGTCGTGTAAAAGTTTATGAATCATTAGTAAAAGGAAATATTGTTGATCAAGCTGGTATACCAGAAAGCTTTAGAGTACTTATAAAAGAATTCCAAGCATTAGGTTTAAATATTCAATTTATTGATACAGAGGATAATGTCTTAGAACTTAAAGAATTAGAAGAAACAGAAGAAAAAGATGATTCTATAACAATTGAAGAAATTGATAAAGCGTCATTAACTGAAGAAGTTGAAAAAAATGATGACTATCAAGAAGAAACTAATGAAGACGAAGAAGAAAAAGAAGTAGATTTTGATGATCTTGAATTTCCCGAAGATGAAGACTTAGATATGTTAGAAGAGGGGGAAGAATAATGATAGAAGTTAATAAATTTAAAGGAATAAAAATTGGGATTGCTTCTCCTGATGTAATTAGATCATGGTCTTATGGTGAAGTTAAAAAACCAGAAACAATAAATTATCGTACTTTAAAACCAGAGCGCGATGGTCTATTTTGTGAAAAGATTTTTGGACCTACCAAAGATTATGAATGTTCTTGTGGAAAATATAAAAGATTAAGATATAAAAATGTAATTTGTGATAGATGTGGAGTTGAAGTTACTAAATCTAAAGTTCGTCGTGAACGTATGGGACATATTGAACTTGCATCTCCTTGTTCTCACATTTGGTTTTTTAAAGGTGTCCCTTCTAAAATGGGATTAGTATTAGATATGTCTCCAAGAGATTTGGAAGAAATATTGTACTTTGTATCCTATGTTGTAATTGATCCTGGAAAGGCTCCACTTGAGAAGAAACAAACTTTATCAACAAGAGAATACATGCAATATTATGAAAAATATGGCAATACTTTCCGTGTTGGTATGGGAGCTGAAGCCATTAAAGAACTATTAAAAGATGTTGATCTTGAAAAAGAAATTAATGAACTTAGAAAAGAGTTAGAAGGACTTACTGGTCAAAAGAGAATGCGTCTAGTTAAAAGATTAGAATGCTTAGTATCTTTCTATGAATCAAATAATAAACCTGAATGGATGGTTCTTGATGTTTTACCAGTTATTCCTCCTGAACTTCGTCCTATGATTCAACTTGATGGTGGTAGATTTGCTGCTTCTGATTTAAATGATTTATATCGTAGAATAATTAATAGAAATAATCGTTTAAAGAAACTACTTGAACTTGGAGCACCTACAATTATTGTTCAAAACGAAAAACGTATGCTTCAAGAAGCCGTTGATTCTTTATTTGACAATGGCAGAAGAGGAAGAAGTGTAACAGCAGCTGGAAATAGACCTTTAAAATCTTTATCTTCTATGTTAAAAGGTAAACAAGGTCGTTTCCGTCAAAATTTACTTGGTAAACGTGTAGATTATTCTGGTCGTTCTGTAATAGTAGTTGGACCATCATTAAAAATGTATCAATGTGGAATTCCTAAAGATATGGCCTTAGAGCTATTTAAACCACATGTAATTCATGGCTTAGTAGAGCGTGAACTTGCTCACAATATCAAAGGAGCAAAGAAATTAATTGAAAATAAAGATGAATGTGTTTGGGATATTGTTGAAGATGTTATAACTGAACATCCAGTATTATTAAACCGTGCCCCAACTTTACATAGACTTGGTATTCAAGCATTTGAACCAGTTTTAATTGGTGGTAAAGCAATTCGCCTTCATCCACTAGTTTGTGCTGCTTTTAATGCCGATTTCGATGGTGACCAAATGGCTGTTCATGTTCCTTTATCTGAAGAAGCTAAAGCTGAAGCGAGAATATTGATGCTTGGTGCTAATAACATTTTAAATCCTAAAGATGGAAAACCTATTGTTACACCATCTCAAGATATGGTATTAGGAAATTATTATTTAACTATTGAAGAAAAAGGTTTAGATAATGAAGCGAAAGTATATAAAAATGCTAATGAAGCATTAATGGCTTATGAAAGAAAAGAAGTAACTCTTCATACTAGAGTAGTAATTCCTGTAAAATCATTTAGACATAAATTATTTACCGAAGAACAACATGATAAATATTTAGTTACTACTCCTGGTAAATTAATTTTCAATGAAATTTTACCTGATTCTTTCCCATATATAAATGAACCTACTAAAGAAAATATTGAAGGTATTACACCATCTAAGTATTTTATAGAAATGGGTAAAGATATTAAAAAAGAAGTAGAAAAAATGGAACTTGTAAAACCATTTGATAAAAAAATATTAAGTAAAATTATTGCTCAAATATTTAAAAGATATAAGACAACAGAAACTTCTTTAATGCTTGATAAATTAAAAGATTTAGGATTTAAATATTCAACTGTTGCTGGTATAACTTTCTCAATTAGTGATGTTGTTGAGTCTAAAAATAAAGGTAAGATAGTAGAAGATGCGCAAAAACTTGTTGATACAGTAAATAAACAATTTAGAAGAGGTTTAATTACTGAAGAAGAAAGATTTAATAAAGTAATTGATATTTGGACTAAAGCTAAAGATCAAGTTCAAGATGAACTTGCTAAAACAGCCGAATCAGATAATCATAACCCAATTTTCATGATGATGAACTCTGGGGCTCGTGGTTCAGCATCTAACTTTACTCAACTTGCTGGTATGCGTGGCCTTATGGCTAAACCTAGTGGTGAACCGGTAGAAATTCCTATTATTTCTAATTTCTTAGAGGGACTTACTGCCAATGAATTCTTCTTATCATCACATGGTTCTAGAAAAGGTAGTGCGGATACAGCTCTTCGTACGGCCGATTCAGGTTATTTAACAAGACGTCTTGTTGAAGTAGTTCAAGATATAATTGTTAAAGAAGAGGATTGTGGTTCAATTGATGGAATAGAAGTTTATGACTTTGTAGATGATAAATCTGGAGCTATTATCGAACCATTTGCTGATCGTATTTTAGGTAGATATGCTGCTTCTAAAGTTGTCGATCCAAAAACTCAAAATGTAATTGTTGAAAAAGATGAAATGATTACTGAAAGTGCTGTAAGTAAAATTTTAAAAGCTGGTATCAAGAGCTTAAGAATTAGATCAGTACTTACTTGTAAATCTCATAATGGTGTATGTCAAAAATGTTATGGACGAAATCTTGCTACTGGTAACTTAGTTGAAACTGGCGAAGCAGTTGGAATAATGGCTGCTCAATCAATTGGTGAACCTGGTACTCAACTTACCATGCGTACATTCCACTCAGGTGGTGTAGCAGGTGGCGATGATATTACTCAAGGTCTTCCAAGAGTTGAAGAATTATTTGAAGCGCGTACACCAAAAGGTAAAGCAACAATTGCTGAAATTTCTGGAACTGTTACATCAATAGAAGATAAAAATGGTAAATTTAAAATTATTATTGAAAATGATGTAGAAGCTCGTGAACATATTAGTAATTATGGAGCTAAAATCAGAATTGAAAAAGGCGATAAAGTTAATGCTGGTGATAAATTAACAGAAGGGGCAATCGCACCAAAAGAATTGCTTGCTGTAACTGACCCAATTACTGTTCAAGAATATATCTTAAAAGAAATTCAAAATGTTTATAGATCACAAGGTGTTGATATTTCTGATAAACATATTGAAATTATCGCTCATAGAATGATTAATAAGATGAAAATTATTACTGAAGGTGACACAAACTTTGTTGGTGGTTTAACTGTTTCAATGAAAGAGTTTGCTGAAGGTAATAAACCAGCTATAATTTCTGGAAAAGTACCTGCTACTGGAAAACCAGTAATGCTTGGTATAACAAAAAGTTCATTAGAAACAGATTCATTCTTATCTGCAGCATCTTTCCAAGAAACTACAAAAGTTTTAACTGATGCAGCGATTAAAGGAAAAGTTGATTATTTAAGAGGACTAAAAGAAAATGTTATTATCGGAAAACTTATTCCTGCGGGAACTGGTGCTAAACAATATAGTAATATTGAAATGATGTTAGAAAATGAATTTATGGATGATGAACCATCAGAAATGTTAGAAGAACAATTTTTAACTGATGAAAAAGAAGCTATTTAGTAGTTTCTTTTTTTTAAGAAAACTATTTTAAAATTTTTATGATATAATATTTATGGTGAACTTAAAATGGATGAAAATATAACAAAGATCCTTGAGAAAATAGAAGAATCTGGTTTTAAGGCATATATAGTTGGTGGTTATGTTAGAGATAAACTTTTAAATATTGAAACAAATGATGTTGATATTATAACCGATGCTCTTCCGAAAGATCTTATAAAAATATTTAATGAAGCAAAAATTAATGATGAAGAATATGGCAGTGTGAAAATATTAACCAATAAATATAATTTTGATATTAATACTTATCGAATAGAATTTTATCAGAATAAAAGAAGACCAGAAAAAATTGAGTATACTAAAGATATAAAAAAAGATTTACTAAGAAGAGATTTTACTATTAATACTATGTATATGGATAAGAATGGTAAGATATATGATGAATTAAATGGTTTATCCGATTTACAAGGTAAAGTAATAAAATCAGTTTTAGATCCATCCATAAAATTTAAAGAAGATCCTTTGCGAATGCTTAGAGCAATAAGGTTTGCTACTACTTTAAATTTCCAGTTGGATAAAAATATTATAAAAAATATTAAAAAATATAAAAAATTAATAAAATCATTACCATATGAATTAAAAAAGAAAGAGTTAAATTTAATTTTTAGTTCTAAACATGTTAAAAAAGGATTAGATTATTTAAAAAAATTAGATTTATTAAAATATATGGAAATAAATTATAAAAAAATAGAATATGTAGATGATTTATATGGCATTTGGGCCCAAATGGATTTTAGTGACAAATATAATTTTTCTAAACAAAGTTTATATAATATAAATTGTATTAAAAAAATTTTACAAAATAAAAAGATAGATAATAAAATTTTATTTGAATATGGCCTTTATTTATCATCTGTGGCGGGAATTATTTTAAAATATGATAGAGAAGAAATAAGTAAAATGTATCAAACTTTGCCTATTAAAACTACTAATGATTTAAAGTTAACAGTTGATGAAATTATAACAATTTTAAATATTAAACCATCTAGTCTTATAAAAGAAATACAAAATGATTTAATTTCTTTAATATTATGTGGTAAAATAGAAAATAATAAAGAAACATTAAAAGATTATATTATAAGGCATTGGAGGAATGAAAAATGAAAGATACAATAAAATACTTTATTAAAGAAAAACATTATTCTATATCTTTGTCATTTATTAAAGTATTTAAAAAATTAAATTTAAATATAGATGAAGTTTTTTTAATTCTTTACTTTAATAATGAATATAAACCAATTTTTGATCCTAAAAAAATTAGTGAAGAATTAAATATGTCATCTGATGATGTCTTAAATACTTTTAATAATTTGATAAGTAAAAATTTAATTACAATTGATACAATAAAAGATAAAGAAAATAAAATGGTTGAAATTATTAATTTAGATAAATTTTATGAAGAAGTAAGTAAAATATATGAGAATAAAAAAAATGAAATTGAAGAAGATACTATATTTGAAGTTTTTGAAAATGAACTAGGTAGGACTTTATCTCCCATGGAATATGAAATAATAAATGGCTGGATTTCTACCAATATTTCGAAAGATTTAATAATTGGGGCCTTAAAAGAAGCCGTTTATAATGGAGTAAGTAATTTTAGATATATTGATAAGATTATTTATGAGTGGAATAAAAAAGGTTTTAAAACAATGAAAGATGTACATAATCATTTAGAAAAAAAGGATGATAAAGAGTTTGTCGATTTATTTGATTATGATTGGTTAAATGATGAAGAGTAATGAAATTATTGAAAAATTAGATATCCTTTTTCCTGATGCAAAATGTGAACTGAAATATAATAGAGATTATGAATTATTAATTGCGGTTGTTTTATCTGCTCAATGTACTGATAAAAGAGTTAACCTAGTAACGGAAAAATTATTTAAAAAATATAATATTTTTGAACTTGCGAAAATAGATACCGAAGAAATTTCCAAATATATTTATACTTTGGGCTCATATACGAAAAAAAGTGAATATATAAAGTATATTGCTCAGGATTTAGTTAAAAATTATAATGGCCAAGTTCCCAATGACCGAAAATATTTAGAAAGTTTAAAGGGAGTTGGAAGAAAAACTGCTAATGTTGTTTTAGGAGAACTTTTTAATGTCCCAACTATTGCGGTAGATACACATGTAGAAAGAGTATCAAAAAGATTAGGTTTAGCGAGAAAAAATGATAGTGTTTTACAAGTAGAAAAGAAATTAATGAAAAAATTTCCTAAAGATAAATGGAATAAATTACATCATCAATTAATCTTTTTTGGTCGATATTTATGTAAAAGTCAAAAACCAGATTGTAAAAGTTGTCCTTTTATTAATATTTGTAAATATAAAAATAAAAACATAAATTAACATATTTTTAAAAATATGTTATAATTTGTAATAGAAAGATAGGTGTTTTTATGTATTGTTCTAACTGTGGTAAAAAATTAAACAAGGACGGAAAGTGTTCAAATTGTGAAAAATTAAAAAAGGAAAAAATCAATAATAACCAAAATAAAGAAGTTCAAAATAATAAAGAACTTTCCAATGTTTTAGGAATTATTACAATTGTATCTGCATTTTTTATTAATATTTTAAATATTCCTACTGGAATAATTAGTATTATTTCAGGCTCAAAATATAAAAAGGAAACAGGTGAAAAATGTTATGGACCAGTACTTTCAATTATTGGAATTTGTCTATCTGTTTTCTTCTTAATACTTATTTGTGTTTTTATATTTTTTATAATCATATTTGCTAGTACTGAAAGCAAAAATTATTCTAAATCAGATTATGATTATAATGATGATAGTTTTATTTTTAGCCGAAGTACTGAACAATATTTAAATGGTGAGTGGCTTCACACTGAATCTGGAGGAAGTTATGAATTTGATGTAGATGATAAGGAATATGAAATGTATAATACAAGTAATCATCTTGATAACTATTGCATTGGTACTTTTAATATCACAGAAGAAGGAAGCTATAAAAATAATGAAGAAAATAAAATTTATTACAATATAAAATTAAATCCTAAAAGATGTGTTATCGATGGTAATACAGAAACATATTTTTCTAATGAGAAAGAACAAAAATTTACGGGAATATTAGATAATACTAAAAATAATTTAATTTTAGTTAGCGAAGATAATAATAGTTTAAATTTAAAAAGAATTGATGATTAATCAACAAGTTTTTTCATAGCTATTTTGTAGTATTAATTTATTAATTAATTTTAAACTTTTAAAATTTGGAGTTTAATTTATGATAAAAGTATTATTTGTATGTTTAGGAAATATATGTAGATCGCCAATGGCAGAATTTATATTTAAAAATATGGTCGACAAAAAGAATTTATCTGAGAAATTTTATATAGATTCTGCTGCAACTAGCTGTTACAATGAAATTAATAAGGAAGGAATATACATTGAAGTCAAAAAAATTTTAAAAGAAATGAAAATTCCTTTTAATGAACACATATCTAAACAAATTACAAAAGAAGATTATAAAAAGTTTGATTATATTTTAGTAATGGAAGAAAAAAATATATTTGATATTTTAAAGATTATTGAAAAAGATTCAAAAAATAAAATATTTAGATTATTAGATTTTTCTAATAATCCTAAAAATATATCTGATCCTTGGTATACTGGAGATTTTTATTCAGCATATTATGATATTGTATATGGTTGCGAAAAATTTTTAGAATATATAATTAAAAATAATAAATTTTAACATAAATTGGAGGTTTTACATGTGTGATACATTTGGAAAAATCGGAAGTAAAAATAGATTTTCAATTTTTGCCAAAAATAGTGATAGACAATATGATGAACCACAAGTAATGGTATTCATAGATGCTAAAGAAAATAAAAATAAAAAATTGAAAACTACATATATAGAAATTGAAAATGTAAAACATACCCACGCTATATTAATATCAAAACCTGTTTGGATTTGGGGAGCAGAAATGGGCATAAATGATTGTGGTGTTTGCATAGGAAATGAAGCGATTAAATCAAAAACAAGTAAAAAAAATAAAGAATCTTTAATAGGAATGGATTTAGTTAGATTAGGTCTTGAAAGATCTTCATCTGCTAAAGAAGCATTAGACCAAATAATTAAATTATTAGAAAAATATGGTCAAGGTGGTAACTGTGGTTATAAAAAAAAATCTTACTATGATAATTCATTTTTAATTATGGATAGAAATGAATTATTTGTTTTAGAAACAATTGGTAAAAAATATGCTGTAAAAAGTAAAAAAATGTATAATATATCTAATTGTTTATCAATCAAAAAAGCAGATGCCTATAATGATGTAAAAAATTTTAAGAAAAAATATGAAAGTAAATCTTGGGATAGTGGTGAATATAGGAGTAAAATGTCATTTATAAAATTATTATTTGCTAAAAATAAGGATGATTTTTTAAAAATTTTATGTTCACATTCAAAAATAGGTAATAAATATAGTATTTGTATGCATGGCGAATGCGAAACTACAAATTCAATGATTGTAATATTAAAAAATAGACCAGAAATATATTTTACTGGATGTCCAAATCCATGCAAATCAGAATATAAAAAATATGTATTTGGAGATCCAATAATTTATCCAATAGTAGATGAACAACATCAAAATAATTGTGAATTTTGGAAAAGTAAAAGATATTGTAATGAAAAAAGAATTGATTAATCAATTCTTTTTTTAAATAGTTCGATATAAACCAATTGCTTTTCCCAGTATTGTAACATTAGGAAGGATAATAGGATCCATTGTATCATTTTCAGGTTGTAATCTTATATGATTTTTTTCTTTATAAAAAGTTTTTAATGTAACTTCATTATCTTCATTCATTGCAACAACTATATCACCATTATTAGCAGTAACTTGTCTTTGAACAATGACTATATCATTATCAAATATACCTTTATTAATCATTGATTCTCCTGATACTCTTAAAGAGAAAACTTTTTTATTTTTAGGAACTAATGAGGCAGGAACACTTATATATTCATCAGGATTTTCAATCGCTTCAATTGGTGGACCAGCCGTAATTTTTCCCAATAAAGCAATTTTAGCAACATCTTTATTAGAATCTAAATATTCATTTTCTACAAGCACTTCAATTGTTCGATTTTTACCATTTCCTTTTTTTATATATCCGGTACTTTCTAGTTTTTTAATATGAGTAAAAACCGTAGCTGGGGAATTTAAATTTAATCCTTTACATATTTCTCTAACAGAAGGTGGATAACCATTTTTAGCAATAAATTTTTTAATAAAAGTTAAAACTTCATTTTGTTTAAAAGTTAGTTTTTCCATAAATAATCTCCTTATAAATTAATAATATCATCAAACACTATGTTTGTCAAACAAATGTTTCATACTTGAAAATAAAAAGTATTTAATTAATGCGTACAAATTACTTAAATTTTATATTTTATTATCTTTAACTATTTTATTTATTTGTGATATAATAAATTTAGTTATGTGGTGGTTTTATGAATCGAAATGAAGTAGATAGAGAAAAATTATCTCCTATGATGAAACAATATATGGAAATTAAAGATAAACATGAAGATGAACTATTATTTTATCGTTTGGGAGATTTTTATGAATTATTTTTTGAAGATGGAAAAATTGCTGCCCGCGAATTAGAACTTACTTTAACAGGTAAAAATGCGGGACTTTCTGAAAGAGTTCCCATGTGTGGGGTTCCCCATCATTCAGTTAAACCTTATATAAAAACATTAGTAGAAAAAGGCTATAAAGTAGCTATTGCTGAACAATTAGAAGACCCTAAAGATGTTAAGGGTACAGTAAAAAGAGGAGTAGTTGATGTCGTATCTAAATCAACATTTGTTGATGAGGAATATTTAGATAATGCTACTAATTGTTATATTGGGGGAGTTATTTCCTTTGAAGATTGTTATTTACTATCTTTTGCTGATATTTCTACGGGAGTATTAAATGCTTTATATATTGAAAAAGATGACAGTAAACTATTAAATGAAATATTAAAATTAGGAATAAGAGAAATAATTACAATTGATAATTTTCCTTTAAAATTAATATCAACTTTAGAAAATAATTATGGCATTTTAGTTACCGAATCTAATGAAATGCTTCAAAATGAATATAGGGATTTAATTAATTCTGTAACTGATGAAAGAATAAAAATGGGTATAAGACACTTATTTTATTATTTAGTAAAAAAGGAACTTAAAGATGTCAGTCATATCGATCATGTCAATATCTTAAATAATGAAGAAACATTATATATGGATATTCATACAATAAGAAATTTAGAATTATTTGAAACAATTCGTCTAAAAGAAAGAAACTTTTCTTTAATTTGGCTTCTAGATAAATGTAAAACTGCTATGGGTAGAAGAAAATTAAAAGATATGTTACTCCATCCTTTACTTGATATAAATAAAATTAATAAAAGACTTGACTATGTCGAAAAATTAATTAATGAATTTATCACTAGAGAAAAATTAAGAGATGCTTTAGAAGGAGTTTATGATATTGAAAGATTATGTGGTAAAGTTATATGTGGTTCTTTGAATGCTAAAGACTTACTACAATTAAAAAACTCTCTAAAAAATATTCCTGAGATTAAAAAATTAATTGATGAACTTTCTTTCGATATAAATATAGATGAAAATAAAGAAATATATAATTTATTAGAAAAATCTATATATGAAAATCCTCCTGTTTCTATTAAAGAAGGTTACTTAATAAAAGAAGGATACAATAAAGAATTAGATGAACTTAAAAATATCAGAAGTGGGGGAAAAGATTTTATTGCAACCCTTGAAGAAAGTGAAAGAAACAAAACAGGCATTAAAACTTTAAAAGTGGGATTTAATAAAGTTTTTGGATATTATATTGAAATTTCTAAAGGTCAAGTAAAAGAAGTAAAAGATGAATGGGGATGGGAACGCCGTCAGACCCTTTCAACATCCGAAAGATACATAACTCCTGTTTTGAAAGAAAAAGAAGCTTTAGTTTTAAATAGTGAAGAAAAGATTATAAAATTAGAATACGAATTATTTTTAGAAATAAAAGAAAAAGTTAAAAAAGAAATATTTAAATTAAAAACTTTAGCGGATAATTTAAGTCAAATTGATGCTTATTTATCTTTAGCAACTGTAGCTATTGAAAACAGTTTTGTTCGTCCTAAATTTAATAATGATAATACTATTAATATTATTGGGGGAAAACATCCTGTTGTAGATAATGTTACTCACTTATCATATGTAGCCAATGATTGTATAATGGATAAAGATACATCAACCTTACTTATTACAGGACCTAATATGGCTGGTAAATCAACTTATATGCGCCAACTAGCGATTATAATAATTATGGCTCAAATTGGTTCTTTTGTACCATGTGAAGATTGTAATTTAAAAATAATTGATAAAATATATACGCGTATTGGCGCCTCTGATGATTTAGTTTCCGGAGAATCAACTTTTATGGTTGAAATGTTGGAGGCTAAAAATGCTATAGAAGGAGCGACAGAAAATAGTTTAATTTTATTTGATGAACTTGGAAGAGGAACATCAACATATGATGGAATGAGTTTAGCAGAGTCTATTCTTGAGTATGTCAATACCAAAATTAATTGTAAAACTTTATTTTCAACTCATTATCATGAACTTACCTCGTTATCAAAAAAATATCCAACTATTAAAAATGTTCATGTGTGTGCTAATTTTGAAAATGATAATTTAACCTTTTTACATAAAGTAAAAGATGGTCCAACAGATAAAAGCTATGGTATTCAAGTTGCATCTTTAGCAGGGCTTACTGATAGTATTATAAAAAATGCTAGTGAACATTTAAAAAAATATGAACAAAATAAACCTCGAAAAATGAATGAACAAATTTCATTTACTTTTCCTAAAAAAGAAAACGAATTAAAAAAAGAAATAGATGCTATAAATATCTTAAATATAACGCCAATGGAAGCAATGAATATTTTATATAAATTAAAAGAAAAGAGTAAAGATTATGAAGAATAATATGATAAAAGTTCCTAAAACTATGTGGAATAAAAATTTGCCAATGGAAAATGATAATAGTTCTAAAAAAAGAAGATGCAAAGTATACTTAGTTGAGTCATTAATTTTTTCTTGTATAGTTTTGCTAATTGACTCAGTAGGGCTTGTTTTTAATGAAACTATTGATACAGTTATAGTAACAAAAAGTAAAGCGCTAAATATAACTATTGTTTTAGTTTTAACATTTATATTAGCATTTGTTATTTCATATATTTTAGATTATTTTGTTTCCGAACATTCCGTAAAAAAATATAATAAAAAGATTGACAAATAAATTAAATAATTTTATAATCGTTGTTGAAAGCAATTGAGGAAGACGAAAATATTATCCTTATTTTAAAAGAGAAATTCTTAAAATGGTGAAAAAGAATTAAATAAGAAATATTTTAGATCACTTCTGATGTGTCTTTTTGAAATTAGTAGAAAAGAACGGTTAACTTACGTTAAAAGTAATGAGGTAGATATTCTACGAATAAAGGTGGTACCACGGAAATTTTTCGTCCTTATTTTTAAGGACTTTTTTTTATTTTTAAGGAGGATTTATATGAAAAATTTTAAAAGTTTAAAAAAAGGTAATACGCATGATATTGAACTTGATATTTTAAAAACATGGCAAGATGAAGATATTTTATTAGAAACTATTAAAAATAGAGAAAATGAAAAAAACTTTGTTTTTTATGATGGACCAGCAACTGCTAATGGAATGCCAGGACTTCATCATATGCTTGCTAAATTTTTAAAAGATACATTTTGCAAGTATCAAACTATGAAAGGTAATAAAGTACTTAGAAAAGTTGGTTGGGATACTCACGGTCTTCCCGTTGAGGTCCAAGTTGAAAAAGAACTTGGCTTTAATGGTAAAGGCGATATTGAAAAATATGGAATTAAAGAATTTAATGAAAAATGTAGAGAAGCCGTTTGGAAAAATGAAGAAGCCTTTTCTAGATTTACTAAGGAAATGGGACAATTTATTGACCTTAAAAATAGTTATGTAACATATAATAATGATTATATAGAAACTGAATGGTGGATTTTAAAAAAATTCTTTGATGAAGGTTTATTCTATGAAGGAGTTAAAATAGTTCCTTTCTGTACTCGTTGTGGAACTGGTCTTGCTTCTCATGAAGTTTCCCAAGGATATAAAGAAATATCTGTTGATACTGTAATTGTCCCTTTTAAATTAAAAGATAAAGATGAATATTTCTTAGTTTGGACAACTACTCCTTGGACATTACTTTCTAATGTTGCATTATGTGTAAATCCTAATGAGGAATATATTAAAGTTAAATCTAAAGATTATAAATTTATTTTAGCAAAAAAATTAGCTAATAAAGTTTTAGGAGACGATTTTACTGTTTTAGAAACCTATAAGGGTAAAGATTTAGAATATGTAGAATACGAACAATTAATACCAGAACTATCAGTAAATAAAAAAGCTTTCTTTGTAACCAATGATACTTATGTAACTATGGAAGATGGAACAGGTATTGTTCATATTGCTCCTGCTTTTGGTCAAGATGATGCTAATGTTGCTAAAAATTATAATTTACCATATTTAAATCCTGTTTCTGAAGAAGGATGTTATACAGAAGGTCCATGGAAGGGTATGAAAGTATTTGATGCTGATCTTGAAGTAATAAAATATTTAAAAGAAAATGATAAATTATTTAAAAAACAAAAAATGGTTCATAATTATCCGCATTGTTGGCGATGCAAAACACCACTTTTATATTATTCTAAACCATCATATTATTTAGAAGTAACTAAATTAAAAGATAAAATTATTGAAGCTAATAAAACAGTTAATTGGTATCCTGATTTTGTTGGCGAAAAAAGATTTGGCAATTGGCTAGAAAATTTAAATGACTGGGCAATTTCTCGTCAAAGATATTGGGGAACACCACTTCCATTATGGATTTGTAGTTGTGGACATAAAGAAATGATTGGTTCCAGAAAAGAATTAATTGAAAAATCTATTGAAAATATTGATGAAACAATTGAATTACATAGACCATATGTTGATGATATTCATTTAAAATGTCCAGAATGTGGTAAAGAGATGACTAGATGCAAAGATGTCATTGACTGTTGGTTTGATTCTGGTGCTATGCCTTTTGCTCAATATCATTATCCTTTTGAAAATAAAGAACTTTGGGAAAGTCAATTTCCAGCCGATTTTATATCCGAAGGAATTGATCAAACAAGAGGATGGTTTTATTCTCTTCTTGTAATATCCGTATTTGTAAAAGGAATAAGTCCATATAAAAATGTTTTAGTTAATGAATTATTACTTGATAAAAATGGTCAAAAAATGCATAAATCAAAAGGAAATGCTATTGAACCATTTACTTTGATGAATACATATGGAGCAGATACTATAAGATTTTATCTTCCTTATGTATCTCCTGTATGGACTCCTTTAAAGTTTGATGAAGATGGTTTAAAAGAAGTACATTCTAAATTTTTCAATCCTCTTAAAAATACTTATAATTTCTTTGCAATGTATGCAAACACTGATAATATTGATACAGATAATTGTCAAGTAGATTATAAAGATCGAGAAGAAATAGATAAATGGTTATTATCAAAATACAATCGATTAATTAAAAATGTTACTGATGCTTATGATTCATACGATTTAAATAAAGTTGTAAAATTTGCCACTGAATTTGTTTCAGAAGATTTATCTAATTGGTATATAAGACGAAATAGAAAAAGATTCTGGCAAAGTGAAGAAAATATTTCTAAAAAAGCTGTATATATGACAACTTATGAAGTTTTAGTTGGACTTACTAAATTACTTGCGCCAATTATACCTTTTATAACAGAAGAAATGTATAAAAAACTTACCAATAATTATTCAGTTCATTTAGAAGATTTCCCAGTTTGTAATGAAGATTTAATAAATGATGCTTTGGAAGAAAAAATGGATTTAGTAAGAGATTTAATATCTATTGGAAGAATGGTTAGAGAAAATTCTAAAATTAAGGTAAGACAACCAATAAGTGAAGCTTTACTCGATGGTAAAAATAAAAAAATTATTTCTGATTTAACAGATTTGATTAAAGAAGAATTAAATGTTAAAAAAGTATCATTTGTTGATGATTTATCTTCTTATATGAATTTAACTGTAAAACCAAATTTTAAAGAAGTAGGTAAAATATTTGGTAAAAATATAAAAGAATATCAAGAAAAATTAAGTAAATTAGATACTAATGATATAAATAAACTTTATAATAAAGAAACTATTATATTAAATATAGATTCTAAAGATTATGAAATAAATGAAAATATGGTTGATATTAGAATTGAAGAAAAAGAAGGATTTAATGTTGGTATGGAAAATAATAATTTTATTATTTTAAATACCACTTTAACTAAAGAATTAAAACTTGAAGGAGATGCTAGAGAATTAGTCTCTAAAGTTCAAAATTTAAGAAAAGATAAAGATTTTGATATAGTAGATAGAATTAAATTATATATTTCTAGTGAATTAAGTGATGTTTTAAATCAATTTAAAGAATACATTATGAGTGAAACTTTAACTAAAGAAATAATAATTAAAGAAAATAATTCAATTAAAACTAATATTAATGGTGTAGATATATCTTTAGATATTGAAAAAGTCAACAAATAATTTTGTTGATTTTTTAATTATGTTTGACCATTAAGGTCAAACAAAAAACTACCGGCTACGCCGGTATGAATATAATAGCAGTAGCGTCGTAGTAATCATTTAATTCTCCTTTTGATATAATGAAGATGGTCGGTCAACCAAATTCAATCAAAAGGAGAATTAAATGAAAAAACTTAAATCAGGTAGAGAAGCAGACGAGAGTAACTTATCTCACACAAAGTGGAACTGTATGTATCATATAGTTTTTATACCAAAATATCGTAGAAAGAGTATATACGGAAAGCTACGAAGAGATATAGGTACATACTTACGACGATTATGCGATTATAAGGATGTGGAAATAATAGAAGCTAATGCATGTATAGATCATATACATATGCTTGTAAAAATTCCACCTACATTGAGTATATCACAATTCATGGGATTTCTTAAGGGAAAGAGTGCATTGATGATATTTGATAACCATTCAAATTTGAAATATAAATACGGTCAAAGAACATTCTGGGCGAAAGGATACTATGTAAGCACCGTAGGACTAAACAAGCAGACAATAAAAAAATATATAAAGAATCAAGAAATAGAAGATAAAATATCAGATGAAAGGAATATAAAAGAATACCAAGACCCTTTTAAGGGTGTGTAGGTATAGAAGGCAGTTGGCCGATTAAAAAAGACTTCATGTGAAGTCAGCCAGTAAAATGCCCTTATAGGGCTTCATAAAAACCACTAGTTGAACTAGTGGATTTTTATTTATTTAAAATAAAAAAGTAAAATTAAAAAATAGTTATGGTTATTAAAAATATCAAAATCACTTTTGACAAATAGATGTAAAGGAACAAAAGATATTCACAAAAACTTGACAGAGTGGGGTATTGACATTGTATAATTTTCTTAGAAAAAGAAAGAGGTAAAAAATGAATCAAGAAAATAATAATTTTAATCAAATAAATAATGAGAATTCTAATAATCAACCATTAAATCCAAAACCCAAAAAGAAAAAATATTGGCTTATTCCAGTTATAATTTTGATTATTATGATTATGTCGCTATTAATATCTTTTGTACCAGCAACACTTGGATATAAGTTTAATATCATTATGGTCTTATTTTTGAGAATTGGCACTATTTGTGGAGCACTTTTATTTCCAAGTATAATTATTGCTATTATACTCAGTGTTAGTAATAAAAATAAATAAGAGGATTTTATGATTGATGTAGATAATTTAAAAATAAAAAAAATTTGTTTATATAATCAAAAAATATATAAACAAAAAAATAATAAAAAAAAGTTAAAGAAAGTTTTATCTATATTAATTAGTGCACTAATTATAGCTGTTTTAGTATTTTGTTATATAAAGATAGTAACTATAGAAAAACCAGCTAAATTTTTAGCTTACATTGGAATAATTTTATTCGTACTTTCTATTGTATTTTTCTTTATTTTTTTGTATTTTTTGTTGTCATTTTTTCAATTCATAACAGATAAAGAAATATTATCTAGTAGATGTTATATAATTACTAATGATAATAGATTAATTTCTCTTAAATTTCTAGGTGATATATTTTATTCTAGGTATGACATTGTCAAAGATTCTGTACTTGATGATATTATTAAATATATATTCTTTCGTAAAAAACTAAAAGATGAAAATCAAAAAAATTTTGAAAAAATTGAAAAGAATAATATTAATTTTGAAAATGTAATTGACTGTTTAGATATAGTTAATGTTTATAAAATAAAAGAATTTAATGATAAAATTCAAGTAACTTGTGATTATCTAAATCTTTTAAACAACACTAGTTGTAAAAATCAAACAATTACAATATATAAATATTATGATAATTGGGAAAATATTTTGGATTTACTAAAATCTAAAATAAAAAATGGAAAACAAAAAATTGATAACAAAGATGGAGAGCATCGAGGTTTTATAAATTTTATTGTAAATTGCTATAAAAATAAAAAAAATATAATAATATATATAATACCATTTTTGGTTACTATTAAAGATATTATGAAAATTTCAACAGAAAAAAAAGGAGATTTAATTCCTATTATTATATTTTATGGATTGGTAGTTACAATTTTTTCCGTAATTGTATATGCTGATAAAAAAGCACTTAAATATTTAACTAAAGATGATAAAAAAGAAAAAGAAATAATTTTAAAACAAATAAAAATAAATATACTAGTTTTAATTGTATATTCTATATTAGCTTTATTTTTTATAATGTATAGCAAATATATAATAGAGGCTATTATAATTTTTGTAATTGAATTTATTTTAGGATTAATTGTTATAAAAAAGATTAACAAATAAGGTTAGAGTTGAAAATATTTAAAAAAAAGAATTAAATATTTAAATAAATGATTATAGAAAGGAAAAAAAATGAATCAAGAAAATAATAATTTTAATCAAAGCAACTATAATTTATATAATAATAATGAAATACCGAATAATCAACAATTTGTGTCTAATCAAAATAATGATATACAACCACCAAAAATAAAGAAAAAATTAAAATGGTGGATACCTCTTTGCTTTTTTGTAGGTGGTTTTTTAATGTATATTTGTAATATACTAGCATTTATGATAATTCGTTTGCAAAAAGGTGTATTGTTAGATTATCAGATAACACAATATCCCATTATATTAATTTTTAGATGGTTAGCACTTATATGTTGGCTTTTAGTAATACCATCATTAATAGTTGTTATAGTCAAATATATTAAAAAAACACCAGATGGAAAAAATTAAAATAAAAATAATGCAATAAAAAGAAGGTAATAAAATGTATTGTACAAATTGTGGAAATTTATTAGATAAGAATGGTTATTGTAAAAATTGTAATAATAAAATAAAAAATAATGAAAATAATATTAATAATGAGAAAAATATTTCCTTGGATGATAAATTATTATTTTCTTACATAGGAAATAATTATGACAAAATAAAAATGGGAAAATTTAATGTTTGGGCTTGGTTTTTTAATATTTTATATTTGTTATATCGTAAAATGTATTTACCATCACTTATAATTTTATTCATAATGAATCTTTTAAGTAAGTTTTCTTATTTATTTTTTAATATATTAATTGTTGTATTCATAATATTACTAGGGTTTAATTTTAATAAATTATATTTAGCACATGCCAAAAAACAAATTCGTAAGATAAAAGTAAAAAATTCAAATTTATCCGAAAATAATTTAATTGAAATTGCCGGTAAAAAAGGAGGAACAAGTTATTTAGGTATAATCATCTTTTTAATAATATGGTTTATTATTTCAACTATACTAAATTTTATAATTCCTGAGGTTAAAAAATTTGATACAGTTGGAGATAGTAGTAATGGTTATGTTTTAAAATATACAGTTCCTTCAGAATTTATACGTGTTCCTATTGACGTTGATAATAAAAGTAAAACATATGCCAATTTTTCAAGTTTAAATGCCATTTGTCTATATGAAATATATTATAATGATGATCCTTTTAGTTATAATGGATTAATTCTTGATACAAAAGAAGGATATGGAATAACTTCAGAATTAGATTTATTAGCATATTTTAAAAATAATCACAAATATAATAAAGTAACTATAAATAAAAGTGTTTGGTATTATAAAAATGATGATACAAGTGTAGATTACTATTCATATGATAAAAATTCAGAAGGTTTATATCAAGTATCTCTTAGTGGTAATAAAAGATGTCTTCAATATAAAGATAAAATTGCCAAATCATTAAGTTTTGTTTCAGCATCAGAAAATAAAAAATAAAGATGTTTGAGTAAGTACCAAATTAATTAATAAAATTAATAAAAAAAGTTACAAAAAGTAACTTTTTTCTTTGTAAAATTATTGTCAAAGAAAAGGTAAATAAAAATAAAAATCTTTACTGAGTAGTTAATATATTATATCTTATAAATATAGAAAGTTGGTAAATTATGATAGAAGAAAAAAAAGGTGGAAAAGGTAAAACAATTGCAATAGTAATACTTACAATATTACTTATTGGAAGTTTAGGTTACATAGCTTACGATGTATATTTTTATAAATATTTTAAAAAAGAAGTGAAAGTAGAAGAAAAGAAAGAAACTAAAAAAGTAGCTAAAGAAGTAGAACTTAAAGATAATACAATAAAAAGACAGGTAATTAGAAATTTTGAACAGATAACAAAAATTGATATTTTTGATCGCGAATATACTTATTCAGGTGGAATTATTTTTGATAAAGAAAAAGTAACATCAGAAGATATTCCTGAAGATTTTAAATTATATTCTGCATTTAATTCAGGAAATTTAAAATCAGAAGAATTAGAAAGTGAATGTAATACTTCAGGAGAATGTAAAGTAATTAATTCGGAACTTACCGAAATACAAAAAGCGAAGTTATCAGTTGATGGTGGAGGAAAATATAAAATTAGTGATGTAAAAAATAATATAAAAGAAGTTTATGGAACAGATTTTGACTATAGTAATGAATTAACTTCTAGTAAAAATTGTCCAAATGTTCCAGTTGTTACTAATGAATATTTTTATACTAATAGTGCCTGTGGAGATACAGCATTTAATCATATAGAAAAATATGTTTATAAGGTAACTGTTAAAGAAAACTATGTATATGTCTATGCTGCTGTTGCATATAATTATTTTAACGATGGTTTAAATTCTAATGGAATAACATATTTGGATTCAAAAATATATAAAAATTTAGAAAAAGAAGAGTATAGTGGAAATACAGATGATTTTGAATTAAATGAAAATAATTACCAAGAATTTTCTAAATATAAAATAACATTTGAAAAAACTGATGAAGGAGATTATATATTTAAAGAATCAGTCAGAATTGAAAAGTAGAAAGTAGGTAAATTATGATAGAAGAAAAAAAGGGTGGAAAAGGTAAAACAATTGCAATAGTAATACTTACAATATTACTTATTGGAAGTTTAGGTTATATAGCCTATGATTTATATTTTTATAAATATTTTAAAAAAGAAGTGAAAGTAGAAGAAAAAAAAGAAACTAAAAAAGAAAAAGTAGAAGAAATTGATATAAATGATTCTAAAACTATTGATAAATTAAAATTAATTATTCCTCATAATGATTCAGGGAAAGATGCTTATCAAAGTACTAAAGTTACTTACAAAGATATTTCTAATGATGCTATACTAAGTTCTGTAGGACAATTAATTTATAGTAATCCTGAAGGTTATGAAATTTATGGAAGTCTTGATACTACTGTAAATAAATCAGATTGTATTGAAGAATCCCCAAATCTACATCAAAGTGAAAGAGGGTATGAATGTTATGTAAAAAATTTAAAATTTAGTATAGATAATTGGTATGCTTATAAAAAAGAAACTATATCTGAAATTGTAAAAAGTGCATTTGGTAATATAAATTATACTGATGATGATATAGATATTTATAAATATATAGGAATCTGTAATTATAAAAACGGTATATATTTTTGCAACTATGGTGGTGGAGATACTGGTTGTGCTGAAATTGGCAAACAAAGTGAATTTACTAAAGCAACTAAAAAAGATGATAAAATATACTTATATGAAAAATATATTTTATATACATCTGAGGATGTAGATGATAATGGTGAATTAACTTGCAAAACCAATATATACAAGTATGGAGATAAATCAAAATTGATTGCGCAAAATAAAGAATATAAAAGTAATTTTTCTGATACTTATGATGTAGATACTCAAAAAACAATAAAATCTCAAGTATTTAAAGATTATGAAGATCAAGCGACAATATATAAACATACATTTAAAGAGGATGGAACAGGTAATTATATTTGGATAAGTACTGAACCAACAAATTAAAAAGATCAACAAATATTGTTGATTTTTTTATTTACTTCAAAAATAATCTTTTAAACATATCCTTCATATAATTTATAATTTCATCAAGAGAATAGGGTATTTCTTTTCGATAATGTTTTATTATTAAATTCATACAACCATCTACAAAGAATAAAATATTAAATTCTAGATTTTTAATATTTTTTTGTTTTAAAATATCATATAAATTTTTAGAAATAATTTTACCGAAAGATCCTACAAAAAATAGGGGATCTTTACTAGATAAAATCATTGTATAAATATCTTCATTTTCTTCTAAATAGTTTTTAATTTCATCAAAATAATGATTCATATCTTCAACAGATTGTAATTGTTTCATATTTTGAACAAAAATTGTTAAATTTTCTTCTTGAAATTCTTTGGCAATTTCATAGATATTATCATAATGTGTATAGAAGGCACTTCTTGTGATATCTGCCTTCTTTACTAATTCTGTCACCGTTAATTTGTTCAAACTTTTTTTCTCAAAAAGAAGTTCTGCAAAAGCATGTTTAATTTTTTCTTTGGTTTTTTTAGATGATACATTAATACCTTTTACTTTCATTTTCTTCAACTCCTAACCAAGAAAGATTATATCATAATTTTGACAAAATTAAAATTCTTGTAAAAATTTTGACACAAACCATATTTTTGATATTTACGAACAAAAAGATTGGTGCTATAGTATAATTTATTCACCGAAAGGAAGGAAATAATATGAAAAAAATAACAGATTTTATAGTGAGAGGACGATATTTCTTTTTAACTTTATTTATAATATTAGCTGGTGTAGGTCTATTTTTATCAACAAAAGTCAACATTAATGAAGATATTATGAAATATTTGCCAGCCAATTCTGAAACTAAAATTGGTAAAGATATAATGGATGAAGAATTTATTGAGCAAGATTCTTCGGTACTTAATGTTATGTTTAAAGGACTTTCTAATAGTGAAAAAAAATCTACTTTAAAAAAATTAAAAAACATTGATGGAGTAAGTTCTGTTAATTATGAAAATACTAATGAATATAATAAAGGTAAATATACTTTATATGTTTTAAATGTCGATGATTATGATCATTCCAAAACTGCTACCAATGTCTATAAATATGTTAACGATAATTTTGAAACAGCCGGTATGAGTGGATCAATTTATGAGGAAAATCAACCTATTTTGCAAATTTCAGTTGTTATTATTGCCATTTTATTTGCAATGATTATATTAATAATACTTAGTGAATCTTATATTGAACCATGGTTATATTTAATTTCAATTGGCATCGCTATATTTATTAATAAAGGAACTAATATTATGTTTGATAGTGTTTCTTCAATAACAAATTCTATTGTAGCTATTTTACAATTAGCATTATCAATGGATTATTCTATTATGTTATCAAATAGATATAAGCAAGAAAAAGAAAAAAATTCTAATAAGATAGAAGCGATGAAAGCGGCATTATATCAATCTTTTAAATCTATATCAAGTAGTTCTGTTACAACAATTGTAGGATTACTAGCACTTATTTTTATGAGTTTTACAATTGGTAAAGATTTAGGATTTGTTCTTGCTAAAGGAGTATTATTGAGTTTAGCAAGTATATTCTTCTGTTTACCTGCCTTACTTTTAATATTTGATAATTTAATAGCTAAAACTAAGAAAAAATCTCCTAAATTTAATTTAACTAAATTAGGTAAATTTATATATAAAACTAGATTTATTCAAGCTGCTTTAATTTTAATATTATTTGTTTTAGCTTATTTCTTAAAAGGAAATATTAATATTTTATATACTGGTTCCGAACAGGATAAAGTAGGTAAAGTTTTTCCTGCAACTAATCAAATAGCAATTGTTTATAATAATAAATACGAAGATCTAATTTCTAACTATTGCAAAGAATTAGAAAAGGATAAAAAAATTGATCAAGTATTATGTTATTCTAATACAATTAATGAAAACTTAACTTATGATAAATTAAATCAAAAATTTAAAGATTTGGGACAAGATGTAAAAATAGATGATTATTTAATTAAATTAGTTTATTATAAATATTATAATCCTAATGAAAATAATAAAATGTCTTTAGATGAATTTATTAAATTTATCAAATCAGATATTTATCCTAATAATAATTTTAAAAATTCGATAAATCAAGAAACCAAAGATAATTTAAACTTACTTGAAAATTTTACATCTTCTAACTTAATAAATAAAAAAAGAAATACTAATGAAATAGCTAAAATTCTAGGAATGAGTGAAGATGATGCTAATAATATTTTAATTTATTATAATAGTAAAAATGTAAATACTTCGATGACAATAAAAGATTTTGTAGATTTTATGCTTAATGATGTAGCCAATGACTCAAAATATTCTCAAAGTTTAGATAAAGCTACTATTACTAAATTAAAACAATTACAAAACTTTACTGATGATTCAAAAATAAATAAGAAAATGACTGCTAGTGAATTATCTACTATTTTTGGTATAGATAAAAATCTAATAGAGCAATTATTCTTATTTTATCGAACAACTACTGATAGTAACACTAAATTAACTTTAAATGAATTTGCAACTTATGCTTTAGATATTTCTAATGATGTTAATTATAAAGATATGTTTGATGATAAGACAGTTCAAAAATTAAATTTATTACAAACATTAAGCAGTGATCTTGTTATAAATGATTTAGATTTAAATACTATGCAAACTTATCTTAGTAAATTAGGAATAAACATAAATGTTAAAACTTTATCATTATTATATTATTTATATACTGGTAATAATTCAACTACTAAAATGACAATTAGGGAATATGCAAATACTGCTTTATCTATGGCTCAAAATGATAATTTTGTTAATTTTAAAAATTCTTTTGAGCAAGTTGCTTCTGAGTTAAATCAAATAGAAGATTCAAATTCCTATACTCTTAGTGAAATGGTAAGTAAATATTCTCAAAATCCAACTATTGCTAGTTTAATATATGGTGTTAAAGATGATGGAGTTAAGCAATCTATTTCTATTAAAAACTTAATTAATTTCTTAGTGGCTAATCAATCTAATCAAATATTAGCTCCTTATTTAAAAAATAATAGTAGTTTATTAAATCTTGCTTATACTATAATTAATAATACTGATAAATCTTTTACTTATAATGAGATAAGTGAGTTAACTGCTACTGATTCTGATCAAATAAAGAAAATTTATGGGGTTTATGATTATAATAATCAAATAACTACATTAACACCTTTTGAATTAGCCAATTTAGTTTTAACTAATAAAGATAACGAATTATTAAAAGGAAAATTATCTTCTTCATCCATCAAAGAATTATCTTTAGTAAGAGAAGTAATGAATTCCACTATTAATAAAACAAAATATACATCGTCTCAATTAAGTTCATTACTTGGTATAAATAATGATACTATGAGTTTATTATTCAGTTTATATAATTCTAAATATATTAAATCCAATCAAGAAATATCATTATATGATTATGTTAATTTTATTGTTAATGATGTTATGAATAATAAAGAATATGCTTCTAATTTTGATAATGATAAAAAAGAAAAAATAACAACTATAAATACTTTAATGAATAATTCTCTTAATAAAACTAAGTATACATCAAAAGAAGCATTTAACACACTTAAAGTTTTAAGTGATAATTTAGATAAATCATTATTAGATTTAGTTTATTTATACTATGGAAGTAATAAAGAATATAATTTATCTTGGAAAATGACTATTGAACAATTTGTTAATTACTTAAATTCAAATATTATAACAGATAAAAGATTTAATGATTTTATAAGTAAAAGCAAAAGAGCAACTATAAAAGATGCTAAAAAGACGGTTGCAAAATCTAAAAAATTAATTGTTTCAGATAAATATTCAAGAGTTGTACTTAATACAAAATATGCTGCTGAAAATAAAGAAACTTATAAATTTATTAATTCTATTAAAGATAAAATAGGAGATAAAGATGATATATATGTTGTTGGTAATTCTCCTATGGCTGTGGAAATGAGTAAAACTTTTAATAAAGAATTAAATAAAATTACTATATTAACAATGATATTCATATTTATTGTAGTTGCTGTTACCTTTAAAGATTTAATTATTCCATTTGTTTTAGTAATAATTATTCAGACAGCTGTATATATTACAATGAGTGCTATTTCAATAACTGGTGGATCGGTATATTTCATATCTTTATTAATAGTTCAAGCAATACTTATGGGAGCCACTATTGATTATGCAATTGTTTATACTTCTTACTATCGTGAATCAAGATTAACTATGGGAATAAAAGAATCTATAATTAATGCCTATAATAAATCTATACATACAATTATTAGTTCTTCATCAATATTAATTATTGTTACCTTAATAGTAGCAAATTTTGCTTCCGCAATTGCGGCCAAAATATGTGAAACTATTTCCCAAGGTACATTGGCAGCAGTATTATTAATATTATTTTTACTACCTGGTGTACTAGCTACTACTGATAAATTAATTTGTAGAAAAGGCTATTATAAAAAAACTAAAAAATAAAATTGACTTTTAAAATATTTTTATATATAATTTAGTTGAAAAAACGTTAGAGGACATGATTTAATCATCCCTTATACAAAGTGAATTTGGAAATAGTGAAAACCAAATTATAATATGATTAAATTCCTACCTTGAAAGTGAAATAGAAAACTATTTTCGGTTAGTTCCGTTATCAATTACGAGTAAAAAAAAGGATGGTACCGTGCTTTGCACTCCTTTACCAATCCTTTTTTATTTTAGAAAGAAGGTATTTTATGAAAAATAAAGAAATTACTTCAAGAGATGTTGATTTTGCAACTTGGTATACTGATTTGTGCAAGAAAGCTGATTTAATTGACTATAGTAGTGTTAAAGGAAGTATGATAATTAGACCATATGGTTATGCTATTTGGGAAAATATTCAAAAAATATTAGACTCTATGTTTAAAGAAACTGGTCATGAAAATATCCAAATGCCTATGTTTATACCAGAATCTTTACTTAATGTGGAAAAAGATCATGTGAAAGGTTTTGCTCCTGAAGTTGCTTGGGTAACCCATGGTGGAGAAAATAAACTTGAAGAAAGGGTTTGTATAAGACCTACTAGTGAGACATTATTTTGTGAACATTATAAAAAGATAATAAAATCATATCGTGATCTTCCTAAACTTTATAATCAATGGTGTACAATTGTAAGATGGGAAAAAACAACTAGACCTTTTCTTAGAAGTAGAGAAATCTTATGGCAAGAAGGACATACTATGCACGAAACCAAAGAAGAAGCAGTAGAAGAAACTTTAAGAATGCTTAAAATATATGAAAAATTTCAAAAGGAATATTTAGCACTTCCCGTAATTACAGGAAGAAAAACGGAAAAAGAAAAATTTGCTGGAGCAGTTAATACTTATACAATTGAAGCGATGATGTATGATGGTGTCGCTTTACAAAATGGAACAAGTCATTATTTGGGCCAAGGTTTTGCTAAAGCATTTGGTATAGAATTTTTAAATAAAGAAAATAAACTTGAAACTCCATATCAAACTTCATGGGGAGCCTCAACTAGAATGATTGGGGGAGTAATAATGACTCATAGCGATGATTTAGGACTGGTATTGCCACCATTAATCGCACCAATTCAAGTAGTAATTATTCCAATTGGTAATGAAGAGATAGTTAATCCTGTAATTGCTGATTTAACTAAATTATTAAAAGAAGAAAATATTAGTTATAAAGTTGATAATTCTAATAAAACACCTGGATTTAAATTTGCCGAAGCAGAAGTTAAAGGTTATCCAATAAGAGTCGAAGTTGGCGCTAGAGATTTAGAAAATAATAATGTAACTATTGTTAGGCGTGATACCTTAGAAAAAAATGTAGTAAAAAAAGAAGAGATTATAAACACTATTTTAAGTACTTTAAAAACTATGCAAACTGATATGTATAATAAAGCTTTAAAAAGACGCGATAGTATGCTTTATAATGCCAAAGATATAGAAGAATTTGAAAAATATACAAAAATGCCTGGATTTATTAAAACTAATTGGTGTGGTTCAAGAGATTGTGAAGATAAAGTAAAAGAAAAATATGGACTTTCGTCAAGATGTATTATCGATGAAAAAGTAGATGGCAAATGTCCATTTTGTAATAAAGATGCTAAATATAAAATATATTGGGGAAAACAATATTAGAAGGAATTTTTAAGATGAAAAATAAAATTACAATTAATTGTCATAGTAGCATAAAAATAACAGATAATAAAATAATTTATTTTGATCCTTATAAAATAAAAGATAATTATAAAGATGCCGATATCATTTTTATTACCCATGATCATTATGATCATTTTGATGTAGATTCTATAAATAAAATTATTAAAAATAATACTATTTTAGTAATACCTGATAAAATGAATGTTGAAAATTTATTAGAAATAAATAGTAAAAATATGGTTAAAGTTTTACCAAATAATACTTATGATATAAGAGGATATAAAATAGAAACTATCCCTAGTTATAATATTAATAAAAATTTTCATCCTAAAGAAAATAATTGGGTAGGTTATATTATAACTATTAATAATGAAAGAATTTATGTTGCGGGTGACACCGATATAACTTCTGAAAATAAGAAAGTAAAATGTGACATTGCATTAGTTCCTATTGGTGGAAAATTTACAATGAATTATAATGAAGCAGCTGAATTAATAAATTTAATAAAACCAAAAACTGTTATACCAACTCATTATGCCGAAATAATTGGTTCTAAAATTGATGGTGAGAATTTTAAAAAATTAATATCTAATGATATAGAATGTATTTTATTAATTAAATAATTTTAAAAGAAAGAAAAGCTTTCTTTTTTATTTATAAATATCTATTTATTATGTTATAATAATTTATAGGAGTGTAAATTTATGAAAGATAATAATGAAAAATTAAATGTTAAAAAAATTAATGAAACAGTGGCCTTGTCTAATAAAATATTAAAAATTTTTTATGCTCTTGGTATAATTACTTTAATATTTATTGGTATTTTAATAATTAGACAAACAAAAATTTTAAATATATTATTAACAATTTTAAAAGTTTGTTTACCTGTTTTTATTGGTTTTTTAATTGCTTGGCTATTTAATCCCATAGTTACTTATTTAGAAAAAAAAGGGATAAAGAGATTATTTTCTACTGTAGTAATTTTTGTTACATTTATTTGTTTATTATGTTTAATTGTTTTATTAGTTATTCCTCCTTTAACAACCCAATTTAAAGAATTCTTAAATACTATTCCAGGTTTATTTAGTGATATTAAAAAATTTATTATTTATTTGTTTTCCAATATTAGTAGTATAGATGGTATAAATTTACATAGTGTTCAAAATAATTTAATAAATTATGTTCAAAAATATTTTATAGGATTTACTAAAAATCTTCCTAATACTATTATAAATATTTTTTCAACATCAATTTCTGGTATTGGTATATTTTTCATAAGTTTAATTATCGGTTTTTATATGTTATGCAATTTTAGTTCAATTAAAAAATATATTTTTAATATAATACCTGATAATTATCGCTTTGAAGTAAGAGATTTGTTACATAAAATTTCTTCTGCTTTATATAGTTTTTGTAAAGGAATATTAATAGATGCATCTTTAATATTTGTAATATGTAGTATTGTATTTACTATCTTAGGTCTTAAAGCACCAATGTTATTTGCTTTATTTTGTGCTATTACAAATATTATTCCTTACATTGGACCATATATTGGAGCTATACCAGCAGTTATTGTGGGATTAACTCAATCTACTGCAATTGGAATTTCTATTGGAATAGCCATATTTGTTATTCAATTTATTGAAGGAAATATTATTTCTCCTTTAATTATGAGTAAACAAATTAAATTACATCCTGTTTATATTATTATTGGTTTACTAATATTTGGGCATTTTTTTGGTATTATAGGAATGATTATTTCTACGCCACTTCTTGCTTTAACAAAAATATTATTTGAGTTTTTTTCTAAAAAAATTAACTTAAATAACCAGATAACTGATAATAATTTAACAAAGAAAAAATCTATTGTCATTGGAAGAAAGAAGAAAAATAATGAAAAGTAATTTTAAAATATATTTAATTTCTGGTAAAGCCCATAGTGGTAAATCTACTGTTGCCAATATTTTATATGAATATTTTTTAAAAAATAATAAAAAATATGTTATTACCCAATATTCCAAATATTTAAAATTATATGCTCAAGAAATTGAAAATTGGAATTATGCTGAAAAGACAAAACCGAGATCTTTTTTACAAAATACTGGTATATTAATTAGAAAAGAATTAAATATGCCAAATTTTTTTACAAATAGGATGTTAGAAGATATAAAAGTCTATGAAAATTATTGTGATGGTGTTATTATATCTGATGTGCGATTTAAAGATGAAATTGAAATTATTAAAAAATATTATCATAATGTGATATGTATAAACATTGAAAGTAATTTTGAACAAAGTACTTTAAATAATAAAGAAAAATTACATATTTCTGAACATGATTTAGATGATTATGAAAATTTTGATTTTATTATTCGCAATAATAAAGATATTTTATCATTAAAAGAAGAAATTTTAGAAAAAGTTGTAAAGGAGTAAATTATGAATTTAAAAGATTTATATATAGATTTTTTCAAAAGTAAAGGACACAAGCAAATTCCATCTGCTCCCGTAGTGCCTGAAAATGATCCTTCTGTTTTATTTAATACAGCTGGTATGCAACCTTTAATTCCTTATTTAATGGGGGAAAGTCATCCTTATGGAAAAAGACTTTGTGATTATCAAAAATGTATAAGAACTAATGATTTAGATACAATTGGCGATGCTTATCATCATACTTTTTTTGAAATGCTTGGAAACTGGTCTTTAGGTGATTATTTTAAAAAAGAAGCAATTACTTGGAGTTTTGAATTTTTAACATCTGTTTTAAAAATACCTAAAGAAAAACTTGCTATTACTGTTTTTGCGGGAAATGAATTAATTGGAGAAGATAAGGAATCCATAGAAATTTGGAAAAGTTTAGGAATTAGTGATAAAAGAATTTGTAAAACTGTTGATGATAATTTTTGGATAGCAGGAGAATTTGGTCCCTGTGGCCCTGATACTGAAATATTTTATTTTAGAAGCGATGATGAAATCCCAGAAGAATTTGATCCTGAAGATGAAAGATGGGTTGAAATTTGGAATAATGTTTTTATGCAATACAATAAAACTAAAGATGGTAAAATAGAAGATCTTCCCAAGAAAAATGTTGACACTGGAATGGGAGTTGAAAGAACAACTGCTATACTAGAAGGGGTAAATGATAATTATATTTCATCATTGTGGATAGATGTAATTAAAAAAATTGAAGAAATATCTAACTTACCATATTCTCAAAATGAAAAGTCAATGCGTATAATAGCTGATCATATTAGAACTGCTGTATTTATATCTGCTGATAATTCTTTAATTAAACCATCTAACACTGATCAGGGTTATATATTAAGAAGATTAATTAGAAGATCAATCCGTCATGCCAAAAAATTAGGCATTGATATTAATTCTGATTTTATGAAAGAAATAGCTTTAGTTATTATTTCTAAATATGAAAAGTATTATAAAGAACTTAAGCAGAATAAAGAAATAGTATTAAGTGTTTTAGAACAAGAAAAAATAAAATTTAATAGAACTTTAGAAAAAGGTTTAAGAGAATTTGATAAAAATACTAAAAATTTAGTGGATAATAAAATTGATGCTTCTTTAGCTTTTAGATTATATGATACATATGGTTTTCCAATTGAGCTTACGGAAGAAATAGCAAGGGAAAGAAACATAGAAGTTGATATTGATGGTTTTTATCAAAAATTTAAAGAACATCAAGAAAAATCTCGTACAGCCTCTGCGGGAAAATTTAAAGGAGGACTTGCTGGTAATGGGGAAATGGAAACTAAATATCATACTGCAACTCATCTTTTAAATGCCGCTTTAAAAAAAGTTGTTTCTGAAGATGTTCATCAAAAGGGTAGTAATATAACTTCTGAAAGAATGCGTTTTGATTTTTCTTGCGATCATAAGTTAACTGATATAGAAAAACAAAAAACAGAAGAATTAGTAAATAAATGGATAAATGATAAAATAGATATAATTAAAAAAGAAATGCCAAAAGAAGAAGCAATTAAATCAGGAGCAGAGTGTATGTTTATCGAAAAATATCCCGATATGGTCACGGTTTATGAAATTGGCGATTTTTCCAAAGAATTATGTGGCGGACCACATGTTAAAAACACTAAAGAATTAGGTCATTTTAAAATTATAAAAGAAGAATCTTCTTCAGCTGGGGTTAGAAGAATCAAAGCAGTATTAGAAGAAAAATAATAATTTTTTATAATTTATCTATAAAAAAAATCATGATTTAAAATTTTCATGATTTTTTTAAAATTTTCTTTTTACTCTTGGATGGCCACATGGAGTAGGACAATTGTAATCGGGATAAGCACATCTTAAACGATTAGTATATGGTTCTAAATTTTTAGCCAATTCCAATTTTTGGTTGCGAACTAATTCTTCATAAATTTGAGGAATTAATTGATTAGTAAAAGTATCTTGTACTTCTAACAATGCTCTATCACAGGCTCTTTCTTTACCAATAAAATTGATAATATTTTTTAAAGGAGCACAAATATTTACATCAAGTAATTGGGCTTGAGGGTAAAATTGTTTTAGACTCATTACATCTTTAAACCATTCTTCACTCAATTTTTTATTTTCTCTAATTAATATTGGTGTATAAACTTTAAAGTTAGTATTAGATGGATAACTGCATTCAAAATAAGCAGTTCGATGTCGTTGCATTTCTGCTAGAGCACTTATTGTTAAACCAAAATTATAACTAATATTATAACCAACTTCATTCTCTTTTCCTAAAGCACTAAATTTATTACGCTTAGCAAATAGCGATAAGTCAATTTTTTTATTGTTATGATAAAAATAATCATCATTATCAGGAACATTAATAATTTTCAATTTAGCAATTTTTTGATTAGTTATAACAACATCTAAATCTTTTAACTCGCTAATAAATTCTTGTAAATAAGGAATTAATGCCTCTTCAAATTCATTTAAGGGATTATCAATTATTCTTTGCATATATACACAGATTTTATTAATTTGAGCAAGAGGTACTGTATAAGTTAGAGTAGTAGGAACAAATAAAGTGATTAGATATCTTGCATTTTCTTGAGCAATTTTTTTAATAGCATTATTTGTTTTCTTAATAGTTGCTTCTTCCGTTTTTCCTTGATTAAATTTTTTAAAAAAATCATAATATTTAGAATTTAAAATATTAATAAAAATGTTTAGCCACTTATAATAAAGAGTAACTTCCTCTTTTGATATTGCCGCGTTTTCTTTAATAATTGTATAACGAATAGATCTTTCATCGGCAGCATATTCATGCTCATTATTTAAAATCATGCAAAGTATTTTGGGAATGCCTGTAATCTCTAAGCTAACGGAAACTTGTTCGCTAGGTGATGTATGGTCACTTAAAATTGTATTTATACCTCTCTTAATTAATTGCTCATCACTCTCTGTTTCCCTAATCATTTGAGGAGTTATATCACCATCTTTAAAACACACCGCTGCTTTAACACCTGTTATCTTTAAAGCTTCTTTTAAATCTAATTTCTTTTTATCCTTAGTTAAACACATCCCATTGGGATCTAAATTTATTTTCATTTTCTAAACCCTCCTTAAATTAAGTATAACATAAAATATAAAAAAATATATAAATTTTAATAGAAGAGGAAGATATATAAATAAAATATCAAGATTTAATCTCAGAAACTTCTATAAGACCTATAAATATTGAATGGTATTTTAAAAAAATAGTCAAAATTAAATACGTTAAGTTTTAAGAAAAGTGCACTATATTAAAAGGGGAGTAGTGTATTTTGGTAAATGCACGTAATTTAAAGGAAA
>CANRDL010000007.1 GCA_947629405.1 uncultured Bacilli bacterium | reverse complement strand
AAGAAAGTGGAAAGAACTTTTTCATCGACTTATTTACCACCATTATATATATCGGGAATTTCTAACAATAATCAATACAAGTAATATTTTTTCTTGACGGAAATATAATATAGTGTTATATTAAATATGCTTATTTTTAAATGAAGCCCTACTTTTTGTAGGATTTTATTTAGAGACAAATTTGATACACCAGGAAGTGTGTATATGGGAAGGGAGATTTTATGACTACTATTAATCAATTAGTAAAACATAAAAGAGCAAAAAAGACTAAGAAGAGTAAAAGTCCTGTTTTAAATATTGGTTTTAATACTAAGATTAAAAGAGCAACTAAAACTACTAGTCCACAAAAAAGAGGAGTATGTACAAGAGTTGGTACTATGACTCCAAAAAAACCAAACTCAGCACTTAGAAAATATGCAAGAGTTCGTTTATCAAATGGAAAAGAAGTTAACTCTTATATTCCAGGAGAAGGTCATAACTTACAAGAACATAGTGTAGTACTTGTTCGTGGCGGTCGTGTTAAAGATTTAATCGGTGTACGTTATCATATTATTCGTGGTACTCTTGATACTGCTGGAGTTACTGACCGTAAAAAAGCTCGTAGTAAATATGGAACAAAAAAACCAAAAAATAAATAATTAGTAAAGGAGAGAAAAATATGCGTAAAAGAAGAGCAGAAAAACGAGATGTTTTACCAGATCCAATTTATAATTCAAAAATTATTACAAAACTTGTAAATCAAGTAATGTTAGATGGTAAAAAAGGAACAGCTCAAAAGATTATAAATGAAGCTTTCGATATTATTGAAAAGACAAAAAATACTTCTCCAATTGAAGTATTTAATAAAGCTTTAGAAAATATTAAACCAGCACTTGAAGTTAAATCTCGTCGTGTTGGTGGTTCAAATTACTCAGTACCTATTGAAATTTCTGATGATCGTAGTCAAGCTTTAGCATTACGTTGGTTAGTTAATTATGCCAAACTTCGTAATGGTAAAGGAATGGCTGTTAATTTAGCTAATGAAATAATGGATGCTGCAGATGGTACTGGTGGAGCAGTTAAAAAACGTGAGGATACTCACAAAATGGCAGAAGCAAATAAAGCATTTGCTCATTACAGATGGTAGGAGAGTTTTATGGCAAGAGATGTTAGTATAGATAAAATTAGAAATATAGGTATAATGGCTCATATTGATGCCGGAAAAACTACTTTTACTGAAAGAGTTTTATTTCATACAGGTATAACTCATAAAATTGGAGAAACCCATGATGGTGAATCTCAAATGGACTGGATGGAACAAGAAAAAGAACGTGGTATTACTATTACATCAGCAGCTACTACAGCTCATTGGAAAGGATACCGTTTAAATATAATTGATACTCCAGGACATGTAGATTTTACTGTAGAAGTTCAAAGAAGTTTAAGAGTATTAGATGGATCTATTTGTTTACTTGATGGTAATGCTGGTGTTGAACCACAATCAGAAACAGTATGGCGTCAAGCTACTGAATATAAAGTACCAAGAATGATTTTCGTTAATAAAATGGATAAACTTGGAGCTGACTTCAATTTCACATTAGATTCTATTGGTAAAAGATTAGGAGTAAATTATGCTCCAGTTCAATGGCCAATTGGTTCTGAATCAGAATTTAATGGTATTGTTGATTTAATTACTAAAAAAGCATATCATTTTGACAGAACTGATGAACATGAAAATTATACAGAAATTGATATTCCAGCCGATTTAGTTAGTCTTGTTGAAGAAAAAAGAATTGAACTTATTGAAAAAGCTGTTGAATTTGATGATGACTTAATGGAAAAATATTTGAATGGTGAAGAACTTACTGTTGAAGAAATTAAAGGAGCAATTAGAAAAGGTGTACTTGCTGCGGAATTCTTCCCAGTATTATGTGGTAGTGCTCTTTCAAATACTGGTGTTAAGCTTGCTCTTGATGCTGTAATTGATTACATGCCATCACCTACTGATGTAGAAGCTATCGATTGTACTGATAATAATGGAAACATCGTAAAACGTCATCCAAATGATAACGATCCATTTATGGCTATGGCCTTTAAAATAATGACTGATCCATTTGTTGGTAGACTTGCTTTCTTTAGAGTTTATTCTGGACATTTATCAAGTGGTTCATATATTTTAAACAGTACTAAAAATGTTAAAGAGCGTGTTGGACGAATTCTTCAAATGCATGCTAACCAAAGAAAAGAAATTACCGATGTATACACAGGTGAAATTGCTGCTTTAGTTGGACTTAAAAATACTACTACTGCTGATACTTTATGTGATGAGAAGAATCCAGTTATAATGAATGGTATGGAATTCCCAGAACCAGTTATTGATGAAGCAATTGAACCAAAATCAAAAGCTGATCAAGATAAAATGGGAATAGCTCTACAAAAACTTGCTGAAGAAGACCCAACATTTAAATATAGAACTGATGTTGAAACAGGTCAGACAGTTATTAGTGGTATGGGTGAACTTCACTTAGAGGTTTTAGTTCGTCGTATGAAAGATGAATTTGGTGTAGATGCTAATATTGGTAGACCACAAGTTGCTTATCGTGAAACAATTACGCAAACTGCTGAATGTGAAGGTAAATATATTAAACAATCTGGTGGTCGTGGACAATATGGACATGTATGGATTAAATTTGAACCAAATCCAGATAAAGGATATGAATTTGTTGATTCAATTGTTGGTGGAGTTGTTCCAAGAGAATATATTCCAGTTACAGATAAAGGCTTACAAGAAGCAATGGAAGGCGGAATTTTAGCTGGATATCCAATGGTAGATATTAAAGCTACATTATATGATGGATCTTACCATGATGTCGATTCATCAGAAATGGCCTTTAAAGTTGCCGCTTCACTTGCATTAAAAGAAGCTAAGAATAAATGTAAACCTGTCTTACTAGAACCAATAATGAGAGTTGATGTTACTATTCCAGAAGAATATATGGGAAATGTAATGGGAGATTTAACATCTCGTCGTGGAAAACCATTAGGTCAAGAATCCCGTGGAAATTCATTACAAATTTCGGCAATGGTTCCACTTTCAGAAATGTTTGGTTATGCAACAAGCTTGCGTAGTAACACTCAAGGTCGAGGAAACTTCCAAATGTATAAAGATCATTATGAAGAAGTTCCAAAATCTATCGCTGATGAAATTATAAAGAAAAACAGCGTTAACTAAAAATAATACTTGAAAAAACTTCAAGCATTAGATAAAATAAATATGTACAAAAAATTAAAAGGAGGAAAAAATTATGGCAAGAGAAAAATTTGATCGTTCAAAACCACATGTTAATATTGGTACTATTGGTCATGTTGACCATGGTAAAACAACATTAACTGCAGCGATTACTAAATATTTTGGAAATTTTGTTGATTATGCAGATATCGACAGTGCTCCAGAAGAAAGGGAAAGAGGAATAACAATCAACACTGCGCATGTTGAATATGAAACAGAAAATCGTCATTATGCACATGTTGACTGTCCAGGACATGCTGACTATGTTAAAAACATGATTACAGGTGCAGCTCAAATGGATGGAGCTATTCTAGTAGTTTCAGCTGCTGATGGCCCAATGCCTCAAACTCGTGAACATATCTTACTTGCTCGTCAAGTTGGAGTACCTAAGATTGTTGTTTACATGAACAAATGTGATCAAGTAGATGATCCAGAATTATTAGAATTAGTAGAAATGGAAATCAGAGATTTACTAAAAGAATATGATTTTGATCCTAACTGTCCAATTGTTAAGGGATCTGCATTGAAAGCTCTTGAAGGTAATGAAAGTGATGTTCAATCTATTAAAGATCTTATGGCTGCTGTTGATAGTTATATTGATACTCCTGAAAGAGATACTGACAAACCATTCTTAATGAGTATTGAAGATGTATTTACAATTTCAGGTCGTGGTACAGTAGTTACTGGTCGTGTTGAACGTGGTAGATTAAATCTTAACGACGAAGTTGAAATTGTTGGTCTTAGAGACACTCAAAAAACAGTTGTTACTGGAATTGAGATGTTTAGAAAACAATTAGACTATGCTGAAGCTGGAGATAATGCTGGTGCATTACTACGTGGAATCTCTCGTGATCAAGTTGAGCGTGGACAAGTGCTTGCTAAACCAGGAAGTGTAACTCCACATCATAAATTTAAAGCAACAGTTTATGTATTGTCTAAAGAAGAAGGCGGACGTCATACTCCATTCTTCTCAAATTACAGACCTCAATTCTATTTCAGAACTACAGATGTTACTGGTGTTATTGAACTTCCTGCTGGAGTTGAAATGGTAATGCCTGGTGATAATGTTGACATGACAGTTGAATTAATTTCTAAAGTAGCTCTTGAAAATGGTACTAAGTTCTCAATCCGTGAAGGTGGACGTACTGTTGGAGCTGGTTCTGTAACAGAAATTATTGAATAAAAAAGATAATGAAAATTATCTTTTTTTTATGTTTTAATTTAGTTAAATATCCTATTCACAAATATATAATAGACATAAACTAAATTAGAAAGGGAAGATTTAATATGTTTAAAAATAATCGTTGTATTGATTCATCATTTCCTGCCCAAGCAATGCCTTATCAAGCTAAGGAAATGAAAGAACAAACTATGAAAACAGAAACACAATGCTGTGAAAGCTATCCTGGAGTTATGTGCCCACCAGTTTATGAATGTCCACAAGAAAGAGTATGCCACAGAGAAATCAATCATCAAGTTAGACACATTTGTCCAGTAAATACAAGAATTGTTAATCATCACATATATCATCATTCATATGATCCTTGTTTTACTTGTTGTGAAGAAAATGTTGTATGTAATGTTTACGACAATAAATGTTGTTATTAAAAATCTCTTAGGAGATTTTTTTTATAAATAAAATTCAAAAATATAGACTTTATTTTGACAATTTGATACAATTTAAGTAGGTGGTAAACATGAATAATAAAGGATATACAATAGTTGAATTATTAATATTAATTGTATTTTTAGGAATAATTACATTTATAGGTGTAAATAAAGTATCTTATGCTTTTGATGATAAAAGCAAAGAAGCATATAATAGTGAAATAAAATTAATTAAAACTTGCGCTAAAAAATATGGCGAATCCAAAAAAGATGAAGTGAGAAATTCAGTTACTGGTGTCAAAATTAAAGTTAATGATTTAATTGAATTTGGTTGTTTAAAGGATGTTTCAAAAAATGGTAAATATCTTGATCCAAGAGATAATACAAAATCTTTAAATGATTTAGAGTTAAATTTAAGCTATAATCCTAAAAATGACTCAATAGAATCCGAAGTGTTAAATTAATATGGCAATTACTAAAACAGATTTTATAAATTTTACTAGATGTCCTAGGTATGTGGGGCTAGAACAAGTAAAAAAAGAAAATTTAGATGCTGATATTACTTATGATGAATATAAGAACAAAGAAAAATCAGAAATTATCAGCGAACTTTATAGTGAAATGTTTGATGAAACAGAAAATGAAACTATTGATTTAGTTAATAAAATTGATCCCCAATTAGAGGCGTTATTACCATATTATAAACAAGTGGAAATAGAAGCAGGAAAAATTGCCGCTAAATATTTTGATGGTAAACTAATATATGCCGATAATACGAATAATCAGGAATGCTTTGATTTTACAAATGAAGGGATTTTATATAAATGTTATGTTGACATTTACAATGAAAATAATGATTCTATAAATATTATTGAGGTAAAAGCAACAACTTCATCTAAGTTTGAAAAATTAGGCTGCTCTATTAAAGGTGAAAAAAAGTCTATTTTTGAAAAAATAGATAATACTTATTATTTAAAAGATGAATTAGGTAATATTGATATGCCTATTAAAAAATATGATGAAAATAGAATGAAGTTACTAAATCGTTATCATGATGCTGGGAAATATGTTTATGATTTGGCAATTCAAAGATATATTATTGAAAATGAATATAAACAAAGCAATAATAGTTCTAAACAAATAAAATATTATTTAGCAATTTTAAATCATAAATATATTTTTGATGGAACATATGAAAAAGAAAATCCTATATACAATAAAGATGAAAATGGAAATGAATTAATTACCTTTATTGATTTGACAAATATAACTTCAGAATATCAAAAAATTATTGAAGAAGATGAAAAAAAATTACGAAAATATATTATGGAAAGTAATATTTCCGAATGTAAGTTTGGACCATATTGCGAAAGAAAGAAAAAAAGTGAGTGCAAATACTTTGGTCCTGTTTGTTCTTTAAAAATTCCTGCTAAAAATTCTTCTTTAAATTATATTAATAATGGCTTTGGATTTAAAACAGAAAAAGGGGATAGAATTAAAGGATTAGATCTTATTAATGAAGGATATATTGATTTACTAGATATCCCAGAAGAATGGATAGAAAAAGAAAATCATCATATTCAAAGAGATTGTTATACTTTTAATAAAGAATTTATTGATAAAGAAAAAATAAAAGCATTGATAGATACAATTGAATATCCAATTTATCATTTAGATTTTGAAACTTTTCCTTGTCCTTTACCTAGATTTAAAGGAGAAAAACCATACATTCAATCTCCTTTTGAGTTTTCATTACATATAGAGCGTGCTCCCGGAGTATGTGATAAGGATAAAGATAATTATGTCTTTCTTGCTAAGACTATGAATGATGAACGAGAAGAAATGGTTAAAAAAATGCTAGAATATATGGATCCAAATAAAGGAACTTTACTTGCTCAAAATGTACCTTTTGAAAAAGGAAGAATAAAAGAACTAGCAAATATATTCCCTAAATATAAAAAAGATCTTATGAAATTGTATGATCGAGGATTTGATCTTATTTGGTTAGTAAGCACGAATAAAAAGATATATATGGATTTAGGATTTGATGAACAGAGAGCTTCTAGAATAAACTATTATAATAATAAATTAAGTGGATCTTATTCTATAAAAAAGACTTTACCAGTATTTAGTGATTTATCTTATGATAATTTAGAAGTTAAAAATGGGACAGAGGCCATTGTCGTTTATGCTAATTATAATAATTTTACGAAAGAGGAATATAATATAAAATACCAAGGACTTATTGATTATTGTAAGCAAGATACTTGGGCAATGGTCGTTATCCTGGATGCATTACGCAAATTAATAAAATAATAAAATGTAAAATATTTGTACAATATTGTCGAAAGACTTGTAAAGAAGCGTTAATCTTTAGTAAAATGTTATTGTAAGGATGTGATAAAATGATATTCCCATCAATTGATAAACTTTTACTTAAAGTTGATTCAAAATATAAATTGGTGCATATTTCTGCAAACAGAAGTAAACAAATAATTAAAACTAAACACCTTCAACTTCCTGAAAGTGAATATGTTAATAAAAAAGAATTAGGCAGGTCCTTAGAAGAAATAGAAAAAGGCTTAATAATTATAAAATAAAATTTGGGGGTGATTAAAATTTTAAATGAATTATTTGATAAAAATAATGAATTTAGAAAAAGATATTTTGATAATATTAAATTTCGATTAGCACTATCAAGTTTGAGTTTAGAGAATTTAGATAAAGATTCATTAAATTCCTTGGAATCTATTCAAATTGATAATCAATTACAAGCAATAGAATATATATTTAACCTGAAAGCTTGTAAAGAATATAACTACATTGAATTTAATAATATTTTATGTGATTTGATAAAAAAAGTAACAAATGGTGAATATAGTGAATTTAGGAAAACTAATGCTATTGTAAATGGTTCAAAAGTAGAAAGAACTAGTCCTGAATTAATAATTAATCATTTATATTATTTAATAAATGACTATAACTACTGGGTAACTTGTTCTGAAATTGATGACTTTGAAAGAGAAGCTATGTTTCATATTCGATTATTACATATTCATCCTTTTGAAGATGGTAATGGGAGAATAGCAAGAATTATTTTAACATATAATTTATCTAAATTTAACCATGCACCATGTATAATCAATCAAGAAGACAAAAAAAGATATTGTCAATATATTGAAGAATCTAATACTTATGAATTGGCAAAATTGTTTAAAGAGTGTAGTGAAAAAGAAATGGCAAATATGATTGCACTATATAATAAAATGAATGATGAAGGATTAATAGAATATAACAATTTTTCTGAAATAGAGCAAGCAAAATATGATAATATTATTAATGAAAGAAATAAATGAATAAAATAGTCTTCATTTAAACTTAATTAGTTTGAAAGGAGATTTTTTTATTGAGTAATTTTAAAGTAGAAATTACCGGAATAAATACTAGTAAATTAAAAGTTTTAAAACATAAAGAAATGGTTGAACTTTTTAAAGAATATCAAAATGGCAATATACTAGCTAAAGAAAAATTAATACTCGGTAATTTAAAATTAGTATTAAGTATTTTGAAAAGATTTAATAATCAAAAATATAATTTAGATGATCTTTTTCAAATAGGGTGTATTGGTCTTACTAAAGCAGTAGATAATTTTGACTTATCTCATGAAGTTAAATTTTCAACTTATGCAGTACCTTTAATTAAAGGAGAAATAAAAAGATATGTAAGAGATAATAGCCCAGTAAGAGTGAGTAGGAGTATAAAAGATCGAGCTTATAAAATAATCCAATATAAAGATGAATATTTAGCAGAAAATGGTTTTTATCCAAGTAATGCTGAAATTGCTGCTCATCTAGACATTGAAGAATATGAAATAACTAATGCTTTAGATTCTTTAAAAGATCCAATGAGTATTTTTGAACCAATTTATAATGATGGTGGCGATCCAATTTATTTGATGGATCAAATAATGGATAAAAAAGATTTAGACAATGATAAAGATGCTTTAATTTCCTTAAGAAAAGCATTAGATAAAATAAAACCTCGAGAAAAACAGGTGTTACTTGAAAGATTTATTATAGGAAAAACTCAAACAGAAATTGCCACATCCTTAGATATTTCGCAAGCTCAAGTGTCAAGAATAGAAAAAACAGCTATAAATAATATTAAAAAACTTATAAAATAAATATAATTATAATGGTGAATTATATGAGATTATCCGATTTACAATCAAAAGATATTATATCGACTAAAGATGGAAAAATAATTGGAAGAATAATAGATGCCGAAATAGATGTTGCTTCAGGAAAATTGCAATATTTAATTGCGGAACCTAAAAAAATATTTAAGAATCTTATTTCTTCTAAAGATACAACTATCTATTTTGATCAAATAGTAAAAATAGGAGAAGATGTTATATTAGTGGATATAACTTAACAATTTAATTTTATTTTGGTATAATATTTTTACAAACAAAGGAATGAAAAACTTATGAATAAAAAAATATTTTTTATATCTGTTTTAGTAATAATATTTGATCAAGTAAGTAAATTGGTTATTGAGAATATTTTAAATGTAGGACAGTCTATTACAATAATTAAAAACTTTTTTTCACTAACTTATATTAATAATTATGGAGCAGCTTTTGGCATTTTTAAAAATTCTCCTATTTTTTTGCTTTTTATTTCGATTGTAGCTTTAATTTTAATTTATTCTAATTCTTTTAATTTTAAAAGTAATAAAAAAAATGATTTCGCTTTCGGTTTAATAACAGGAGGAATATTAGGTAATATTATTGATAGATTATTTTTAACTTATGTAAGAGATTTTTTATCTTTTAAATTATTTTCTTGGTATGCTCCAGTTTTTAATATTGCTGACAGCGCCATTTTTGTAGGAGTTATTTTATTAATAATTGCTATATTAAAAGGAGATGATAAACATGATCAAAGAAAAAAGCAAAAGAATTGATGTTTATATTAAGGAAAATTATGACTATTCGCGCACAGAAGCTACTAAATTAATTGATGCTGGCTTAGTGTTAGTCAATGGAAAAAAAGTAAAAAATAGTTTTAAAGTAACAAATGAAGATAAAATTCAAATAATTGGTGATTTAAAAAATGAAATGTCATTTGAACCGGAAAATATTCCATTGGATATTATTTATGAAGATGATGATATTATTGTTTTGAATAAACCAAGCGGAATGGTTGTTCATCCCGGTGCAGGAAATAAAAGTCATACTTTAGTTAACGCTTTAATGTATCATACCAAAAATTTAAGTACTGAATCTGGTATGGAAAGATTAGGAATTGTTCATCGTTTAGATAAAGATACATCTGGTTTAATGTTAGTTGCTAAAACCAATAAAGCCCATAAAATATTGAGTGAAGACTTTAAAAATAAAAGAGTTAAAAGAGAGTATGTTGCAATAATAAACGGGGAATTTCCTCACAATAAGGCTTATATAGATGCTCCAATTGGGCGAAATAAAAATAAAAGAAAAGAAATGATGGTAACCGAAAAAAATTCTAAAGTAGCTAAAACACATGTAAAAGTTTTAGAAAGATTTAAAGACTATACTTTAATTTCTCTAATTTTAGATACTGGGCGCACTCATCAAATTCGTGTTCACATGGCTTATATTGGTTATCCAATTTACAATGATCCCGTATATTCAAATAAATCAATTGGAAATTTTGGTCAATATCTTCATTCTAAAAAAATCGAATTTATTCATCCAATAACTAAAAAACATATGCAATTTGAAGTTTCTCTTCCGAAAGAATTTGCCGATTTTTTAGCTAAATTAGAGAACAATAAATTGTAATTAGGAGGTTTAAATGGCTTTAAATGTTTATAAAAATATTATTAATTCGGTTAATAAAAGCTTAGCTAATTTAAAAGTAGAATCAACTAGAAAAATATATGATAAAAAAGAATTAGAAAATATTTTAAATGTTGCCAATAAGGGAATTAAATCTTATTTTTCCGATGAAATAAATATCTCTGCTAATGAAGAAAAATATGATAATGGTTTAATTTACTTAAATGTACAAATAAACTTTTTAAAAACAGCTAAAAGTATCAATGAAATGATTTTTACTTTTGACTACAAAGAATCTCCACTAATTAATATAAATGTTCAAAATGAAAAAATGGCTATCGAAGAACTGTTAGTAAAAGAAAATAATGAAAGTTTATTTTCTAATGAAGAAAAAAATATTGGAAAGAAAACAATTACTATTGATGTTTTAGATATTTGTAATTCATTTTTTCAAGTTTACTTTAACCAAAATGAAGATAATATTATGGTTGAAAAATATCGACAAATTTATCCAGCATCCGGAATTAATGACAATTTATTTTTAAGATTATGTGGTTGTAATTCAAAAGATTTGGAAATTATTTATAAACAAAACGAGCCTATATATGCTCAATTTTCTAATGAGGATAAAATTGAAATGGCCAATTTACATCCTGTATTAGATGCTTATAAGGTAGTTGAAATAATAGGTCAAGAAATTGATAACATAACAAATGCTATTGAAATGACAATTTCTAATCAAAATAAGAAAAAAATAAAAATTTAATTTTTTAATAAAAAACTTAAAGACATAAATATAAATATTAAATTAAGGACTAAATAGGGAAATAATAATAAATGTATTTTATTTTTATTTTTAAATTTTAGAATAATTATATAAGTATTAATAAATAATAAAATTGCTAAAATTATAGATATTATATAATCTTTAAAATAATTAAATATAATATATAAAAATTGATTAAGTAAGAAGTTTAACAATATTAAAAATAAGATATTATTGTTTATTTTATTATTTTTAATAATATTGACTAAGAAAATAATTATTAAAATATTATTTAAAACAGTAAATAATAATAAATAAAAGTTTTTAATAGTTAAACAATTAATACAAAGCAATAAAAATAAAAAAAATACCGTTAATTTTTTCATATTTTCTCCTCTTTAATAAAAAATAATTTTATGTTAAAATATTATTACAAGAGGTGGAAAAATATGAATAATGTAATTATCAACGAAAAAGATAAAATCACTATGAAATTAGTTCATTATTTTATTACAAAAGAAAATTATACACCGATAATTGTAAATGGTGCCAAAAATGAAATATGGCTAGAAAATGCTGAGGGGCCATATAAAATAATTAGAATAAATTCAAATTATATTCATAATGAAGAACAATTTAAAATAGATATTTATAAAATAAGAAATATAATAAGACAAGTAAGAAAAAAGACTTTATCTTTATCAGTTAATACATTAAATATAGTTTTAAATATCAATGAAAATGTAAAGGTAAAAGATGTTAAAGATATTTCTTCTATTATTATAAACAATGAAAGTGATATTTATAAAAATAAAAATCTTAAAAGTTATTTTCCTACAATTAAAGTTGAAAAGACTAAAGATGGTGATAATTTAGATTTTATCATTAAAACTACAAAGGAAATAAATAAAAAAACAGAAAAAGAAAACATTAAATATGAAAATACATTTAAAAAGAAAAAAATAGTTATTACTTATGCTTTAATCGCCTTAAATATTTTAATGTTTATGTTGATGTATATATTTGGAAACGGTAGTACTGATTCTAATACATTAATAAAATTTGGGGCTAATTTTGGACCACTTGTTAAAAGTGGACAATTATATCGCTTGATAAGTTGTGCTTTTTTACATATTGGAATTATTCATTTATTAGTTAATATGTATTCCCTTTATATAATTGGGACACAAATAGAAAATTACTTAGGTAAAGGAAAATTTATATTTATCTATTTATTTAGTGCTATTACGGCTAGCTTAATGTCTATTATATTTTCTAATAATATTTCCGCTGGGGCCAGTGGAGCGATATTTGGTTTACTTGGTTCTTTACTTTATTTTGGTTATTACTATCGAGTATATTTATCCAGTGTTTTAAAAACTCAAATTATTCCGATAATTATTTTGAATTTAGCTCTTGGGTTTATGATTTCCGGAATTGATAATGCTGCTCACATTGGCGGTTTAGTTGGTGGTGCTATTGCAACCATGGCTGTTGGTATTAATAATAAATCAAAAAATAGTGAAAAAATAAATGGTTGGATAGTATTAGTTATTTTATTAGCATTTTTATCATATATGGTTTTTTTCAAATAAAAAAATAGAATTGGTTAACAATTCTATTTTTACTTATTAATTTACAATTAACTGAAATTAATTTTCAATAATTTGATTTTTCTATTTTTTTTAAAGTTTTTATAATTTTTGTTTTATTTTCTTCATAGAATTTATCATCAATTATGTTAAGCAAACTACCATCATCGTTAAATTTAAATCCCATTGATTCTAAAACATGATCTTCCCAATTTTGATGTGTATCTTCATTTTGAAATATATCTTCAATGCTAATTGCTCTTTTTTTTAAATTTTTTATATCATTAGCAAATATATCAATAATATGATTACAAGTATAAGGAGTTTTTATTAACTTGAAAGATTTAGATTTAATACTTTTATATAGGTCGCTATTTAAAAGTATATTAGCAGCATTATCAGTTTTTAGATATTTTTGATAGTAGTCGTTAAATTGATGAATATATTTATCATTGGTTGTAATAGATAAATTTTCAAATACTTTAGTCATGTAAGAAAATCTTTCTATTAATTTTGATTGCAATATTTTTGAGTCTCCTGTTATTTCTTTCGCTTCTGTACCATTAAAAACTTCTAGTGGTAGACAAAATTCTAAACATTTTACTGTACCATAATAATCATGATACTTTCCAAAACCAAAATATTTATATATTTTTTCAATTGGAAAATCAAATGTAAGCATTCGGAAATTTGTTGCACATTTTTTATATTCAATTATATCTTTACAATAAGTAATTGCATCTTTTGGAAAAATGTAAAAAAATTTATGGTATGGAGTATTTTTATATTTAAAACTATTTTTATTAATATTATATGCACTATTTGCTTCATTAATTTTGGTAAAAGAAACTAAACCTAATTCATACCATACATCTTCTAAAGAATAATAATTAGAATCTTGTAAAACACTAAAATTGTTAAAGTTAAAAATAGAAAATGTATCAGGAACTATTCTATATAATTTCATAAATCACCTTGTTATTTCATTTTTAAACAATTTTATTTTTTTACTTTTTTTAATACTAAGTTGTCTTGCTCATTTAAATCAAGTTCATAGTTATTTGAAACATCTTCAAATGTTAAATCATTATCAGGATTACCATCCATAGAATCAAATTTAATTATTTCTTTGTCATCAATTGAACAACTAATTATATTATTGTCATCTAAAACATTTACTAGTGTTGAACCATCAATATTACGATAGTTATTTAATTTATTTTGATTCATATTATTTAAGACGTCATCATCAATTACCACAATTTGTTTTCCAACTGTGCCATTGGCAATTAAAAGTTTAATTGCTTCTTCCGATAATTGTAAATCCTTATTAATTTTGTATAATCTAAAACCAGCTCCCAATAATGCTAGTGAGGTAATACCAGCAAAAATCTTAATTTTAATGTTTTTCATATTTCTCCACTTCCTTGAATAAATATTCTATCACAAAATTAATAAAAATGGTATAATTATTTTATGAAGTAGGAGTGAAAATATGTTAATAATTGGAAGTCATGTTCATTTTGTAAAAGATCAGTTAGTTGGATCTTTAGAAGAAGCCTTAAGTTATAATGCTAATACTTTCATGTTTTATACGGGAGCACCGCAAAATACCATAAGAAAAAGTATTGATGACAATCTAACTAAAGAAGCATTAAAATTAATGGAAAATAATAATATTAGCTTAAATAATATTGTCTGTCATGCCCCATATATAGTTAATCTTGCTAATAGTGATGCCGAAAAACATAATTTTAGTATTAACTTTATAAAAAATGAATTACAAAGATGTAAAAAACTTGGGATTACCAAATTGGTTTTACATCCGGGTAGTGCTGTAAAAATTTCTAAAGAAGAAGGGTTAAATAATATAATTGATGGATTAAATAAAATTTTGGAACCTAACTTTCCAGTAATTCTTTTATTAGAAACAATGGCGGGAAAGGGTAGCGAATGTGGTTCAACATTAGATGAATTGAAATATATTTATGATAATGTAATATATAAAGAAAGCCTTGGCTTTTGTTTAGATACATGTCATTTAAACGATTCAGGAGTTGATTTAGAAAATTTTGATGAATATTTAAATGAATTTGCTAAACAGATTGGTTTAAATAAAATTGGTTGTATTCATATAAATGATAGTAAAAATGAAATTTCATCTCACAAAGATCGTCATGAAAATATTGGTTATGGAACAATTGGTTTTGATAATTTGTTAAATATAATTTATCATAAAAAACTTGAAAATATACCTAAAATTCTTGAAACACCTTATATTGGACCAGATGATTCTTCTAAAGAACGATTATATCCCCCATATAAATTTGAAATTGAAATGATAAAAAATAAAATTTTTGATGAAAATGTTTTAGAAAAAATTAGAAACTATTATAAAAATTGATGGTATTTTTGATAATATAGATATAATAAATTTTTAATTTTATTATAATTTTCTTGAGAATAATATTTTTGATATTTAGAAAAATCAAAACTAGTAAAATCACTTAAAACTTCAGAGTGATTTTTTTTGACAAAGTTATAAGTAAAATCTAATTCTTCAGGACTTAAAAATACATTATTTTGCTTTGCAAATGAATCTACTTGGTCTTTAGTTAAATTATTAATATAGTTTTTTATTAAGAAATTCATAATTTTCTCCTTTCTAAAATATTTTATGTTTACAAAATTAAATATTAACCATACTATAAATGGTGAATTAAAATGGCTAAAAAAAGAGTATGGGTTATATTATTCTTTGTAATTATATTATTTTTAATTGTCATTTTGCGAATGTATTCTTTGATGATATTAAAAAATGATTTTTATACTAAAAAGTTAAAAAATAAAACCAAAATAGTTATAGATGGATCAACACCATTAAGGGGAAGAATTTTAGATCGAAATGGTGTTGTTTTAGTTGATAACAAAGGAGTAAAATCGGTTGTATATACAAAAATTAGAGGAATAAAAACTAGTGATGAAATAGATATTTCTTATAAACTTGCTGATTTATTACCGGATTATAAAAATATTGATGAAAATATTATTAAGAAATTTTACTACTTAAACAATAAAGATTATGTGGATAGTAAAATAACTTCTAAAGAAAGACAAAAATATCAAGAAAGAAAAATAACATCAGATGATTTATATAATTTAAAAATTAAAAGAATTACAGAAAAGGATTTAACAAATTTTAATGATAGAGATAAAAATGCAGCATATATCTATTATTTGATGAATAAAGGCTATTCTTATGAAGAAAAAATAATTGCTACGGATGTTTCAGAAGATGCTTATGCTCTTATTTCTGAAGGAAAAATTACAGGAGTAAGAGGCGAAATAACTTGGGTAAGAACATATCCACAAGGAGATACTTTAAGAGCCTTATTTGGTTCAGTTTCTAAAAATGGTGTACCAAAGGAATTAAAAAATTACTATTTAAAAAAAGGTTATAAATTAACGGACAGAGTAGGAGTTAGTTACTTAGAAAAAGAATATGAAGATTATTTAAGGGGAACCAAAGCTAAATATTTAGTTAATAGTGACAATACATTGACGAAAATAAAAGAGGAAATACCTGGTAATGATTTATATTTATCAATAGATATTAATTTACAAAAAAGAATAGATGACATTTTAAAAGCCGAAATTATAAATGGTAAAAAAAAGCGAAATACGGAATATTATAATCATTCCTATGCGATTATTGGCAATCCCAATACTGGGGAAATTTATGCTTTATCCGGGGAACAAGTATTAGATAATAAAAATATAGTAAATATGACTACGGGAACTTTTACATCTTCTTATACTGTTGGTTCAGTTGTAAAAGGAGCAACCATTGCTGTTGGATATAATAATGGTCTTATAAATGAAAAAACTTATGTAACCGATGGTTGTGTTAAATTATATTCTAATCCTAAAAAATGTTCTTTTAAAAGATTAGGAAGGATTAATGATAAAAGAGCACTGGCAATGTCTTCAAATTATTTTCAATACTTAATTGCTATTTCCCTAACTGGTAATAAGTATAAATATAATATGAAATTAAATCCTACTGTCGAAAATTTTAATACCTATCGTGATACATTATCTAGTTATGGTTTAGGGGTAAAAACAGGTTTAGATGTACCTAATGAAGTAGTTGGAATAAAGGGAAGCCAAATAAGTGGGGATCTTTTATTAAATTTAGCAATTGGGCAATATGATACTTATACACCAGTTGAACTATTACAATATATTAATACTATTGCTACCACTAAAAGAACTAAACTTTCTTTAATGAAAGAAATAAAAGATAGAAATGGTAAGGTTATATTAAATAATTCATCACAAGTATTAAATGAAATTAGTATTGATCCTAAATATTTAGAAAGAGTAAGAGAAGGATTAAAACAAGTATTTAAAATTGGTACAGGTAGAGGATATATAAATTTAAATTATAAACCAGCTGGCAAAACGGGAACTGCCCAAAGTTTTATAGATGTCGATAATGATAAAAAAATAGATGTGGAAACAATTTCTTCTTCGTTAGTTGCTTATGCTCCTTATGATAATCCAAGTGTTAGTATGGTAATTATGTCTCCCAATGTATCGCATAAGAATGGTAAAACCGATTATATGGCATATATAAATAAAACGATAAGTAAAGATGTAACAAAAATATTGGAAGAAGAAGGATATCTATCAAAATAATCTAATTTATGATATAATTATTCTTAGGTGAAAATAATGAATAAAATTAAACAAAAAAAAATTGAATCTATGCTCGTAAAAGAAATTAGTAATATAGTTATTAATGAAGCAACTGATTCTTTTTTAAAGGGTGTCACTATAACATCTGCTTCTGTTTCTAATGATTTATCTTATGCTAAAATTTATTTTACAACAATTTATGATAATGAGCATTCTAAAGATGAAAAAGAAATGGATGAAGCGGCTTCTTATATTAGAAAGCTTTTATCAGAATCAATTGAAATCAGACATACGCCAAAATTAAAATTTATCTATGACAATTCTATTGAATATGGTCAAAATATTGAAAAGATTATTGAAAGTTTAAAAAAATAATCTTTTTTTTATTTAAAAGAAAATTTATAAACTTGCATGTAAATATAATTTTAGTTATAATTAAAAACATAGGAGTAGATTTAAATGAAGAAAAAAAAACTTAAATTGAAAAAGTATATATTAATACATATATTTAATTTTTTAAGTGCTTTATTTCTTTTAACAATTTTAGGGATTTATATAGGAAGGTTTTTATTTTATGTTAAAAGATAGAAAAAAAGAAAAAAGAAATAAAGTTAGTTTATTTTCATTCATTGTATTTGATACTCTTGCCATCATGTTTATGCTCCTTATTTATGGACCAGTGGATATAATAAGAGATACTTGGGTTACTACTGCAATGGAAACACGTTCTCATCAATTTTTAGCGCGAATATTTTTTAGTGAAAACATGATCAATAAAATTTTAAGTAAAAATTATGTTTCAGTTACAGATGAAGAAACTGATAAAAGTGAAATAAATAATAAAAATAAAGAAATTCTTGCCGAAAATGAGACTTATGAAAGACAAATTTTAAATAAAGATAAAGGCAATGATTTATATAAAATATTAAATATTAAAGGAACTAATTATCGTGGTTGGTTAGTGGTAGTTTATAAGCCTAAAAATATACAATTAGTTACTTCTTCTACTCTTGGTAAAAGGGGACAACTTTTAACTGAATTATCTCGAGAATATAATGCTAAAATAGGTATTAATGCTTCTGGATTCTTAGATGATGGAGTTGCGGGTAGACCTTCTGGATTTGTTATTGTAAATCATAAAATAGTTTGTGATACTAAATATGGGCTTGCTAATGGGGGAATGATTGGAATTGATGATGATGGAATATTAATTCTTTCAAATATATCAGCCGAAAAAGCAATAAAAAGAGATATAAAATACGCTGTTCAATTTTCACCTTATTTAATAGTAAATGGCAAAAAGACAAATATAGTGGGAACAGCTGGTGGATTAAATCCGCGAACTGGTATTGCGCAACGAAAAGATAAGATTATGATGTTTTTGATAATTGATGGAAGACGACCAGGATACAGTATGGGTGTTACTTATAATGAAATGACCAAAATATTTAAAAGATATGGTGCTTATAATGCCGCTAATTTAGATGGTGGGTCAACAACAACTTTAACAGTTAATAAAAAATTATATAATAGACCAACTTCGCATTCTAAAACTGGTGAAAAAAAGATACCTGATGCATTTATTTTAAAATAACTTGCAAAAAAATATAAAAAAATATATAATAGTATTGCATTTAAGATGCAATATCTTGCACCCATAGCTCAATTGGATAGAGCGTTTGGCTACGGACCAAAAGGTTAGGGGTTCGACTCCCTTTGGGTGCACCAGATTGATAAGGAACTCGGACTTTTATAATCTGAGTTTTAATATGCTCAAATTTGTGCTATAATTTTTATAGTTTGAATTGATATATTTGTCAATTTTAGAAAACACACTTGCAAATTGACAGATAATGTTAACTAGGGGGATATATGGATAAAGTAAGGGATATAGATAAATATATAGATACTGTTAAATCACATAGTAATTTTTTTAAAAGTTATTATTTCCATTCATTAATTGATTTAAATTTAACGAAACTTGATTCTATTTTGCACTATGGGATATTATCTAAGAATTTAATTGAACAAAAAAGACTACCTAGTCTTTATACACATAACAGTTGTGATTTTGATTCTAAAAATGGGAATAATTATATATCTTTAACTAAATATGATGATAATTGCGAATTTTTTCCTACATTTGAGTCATTCTCACTTCATACATTGACATGTTTATCTTTAATGGTTAATAAGTCTATAAATATAGAAAAACAAGGAGAAAGAAGAACATTTTTTGATGATGAAGTATTTTGTTTAAATTCAATATCAACTTCAAATCTAGAAGGTATTATTCTTCCAGAACACTTATCTATGCTACCTATTAACCAAGTTAATTGTTTGCCAAAAGATCTTTCCTGTTATACGAAATCATATATTAATCATTGGATAAGTTGTATGCAAAGATATTTTAATACAACTTTATCACAAGCTGTAATACAAGAAATAAAAACGGGTTATGAACAATTATGGAATATATTAAATGAGTATGAGTGCCCAGATAGATGGGTGGAATTTGCTATTAGAAAACAACGTAATCAATATGGTAAAGATTTAAAAGATATTCTTGCAAATATAATGCAAAATTTATGGTCTAAAAAATTTGACATGGCTAACCCAACATATATAGATGTTGTAATGAAATTAAATAGTAGCCAAATACCAATCTATGAAATAAAACAGAAAAGTTTAAAACGTATAATTTAAATGTTGTTGTACCTTTTCCGTCAGGGCACCAGAAAGATAGGAACTAACTTTTATAATATGCTCAAACTTATGCTATAATTTTTAAGAAATTTTAATTGTCAATTTGAAAAATGCATTTGTATATTGACAATTCAATTATGCTAAAATAATAGGAATGAAGTAATTATTAATTTTTTTAATAAATAGTTAGTAGAAAACATAAAAAAGATTATCAAATTAAAAAAATAGAAATATTGAAATTACTATTTGTCTATGATATAACTATATTATTAAATATTCTTGGCAGTAGGAGGATAAATGAAAAGTTTACAAAATAACAAAAAACTAACAATAGGTATTTTTAATGATTCATTTTATCCAATGATTGATGGTGTTGTATCAGTTGTTAATAATTATGCCAAAAGGTTATCAAAATATGCCAATGTCATAGTATTTGTACCATCGTATTTTAATAAAGAGTTTGATGATTCTATTTTTTCTTATAAGGTAGTTAGATGTTACTCAATTAAAGTACCCTTTTTAGACTATTCTTTACCTATACCAAAACTAGACCGAAAATTTAAAAAATTATTAAATAAATATAAATTAGATATAGTTCATATACATTCCCCATTTACTTTAGGGATTGCTGGATTAAAATATGCAAAAAAATTAAATATTCCCTGTATAGGTACAATGCATACCCAATTTAAGCGTGATTTTCAAAGAGCAGTTAAATCTAAATATATTTCCACTAAATTAAATAATAAATTAATTAAAGTTTTTAATAAGTGTGATGAATGTTGGGCAGTTAATAAGGGTGTAGCGAAGTTGTATTTTGAAGATTATAAATATAAAACTATGCCAAGAATAATGAATAATGCTACTGAAATGGAACCAATTGATGCTAAGGATAAAAAACTTGCTGACAAGTATATAAATAAAAAACATCACATTAAGTCTAAAGAAAAAGTATTTTTATTTGTCGGACGAATTAATAAATTAAAAAACATTTTATTTATAGTTGATGCTCTTAAAGCAGTAAAATATAAAAATCCTAAATTAAAATTTAAAATGCTTTATGTCGGGTCTGGTCAGGATGAGCAAAAATTAAAAAATTATATCAAAGAAAAGAAAATGGGAAAAGAAATTATTATGTGTGGCCGGATATCTGATAGAGATGAACTAAAAGCATATTATTCAAGAGCTGATCTTTTTTTATTTCCTTCTGCATATGATGCTTCATCGATTGTGCAAATCGAAGCAGCAAGTCAATCAACGCCATCTTTACTTTTAAAAGATACTGTAACTGCCAGTACAGTTACTGATAATGTAAATGGTTTTTTATCCGAGCCTACAATCGGGGCATATTCCGATAAAATAATTGAAATATTAAACGATGAATCTTTATATAATAAAGTATCTAAAAATGCATATATAGATTTATATAAAAATTGGGATGATGTAATTGATAATGTATATAAATTATATACTAAAATGGCAATTAAAAATAAATAAAAAATTGAGTTTCATTTAATAACTCAATTTTATTTTAAAAATTCCTTAATTTTATCATAAATTTTATTATCATTATCTAAAAGAGGGTTGTGACTATTACTATCAACTTCATATTCAGAAACATTAGGATGAGTTGCTAACTGATGGATATAATCCTGAGACACAAATTCATCTCCCTTAGAATATATGCAAAGAATATCAATATTTTTTTTTAATAATTCTATAATATTTTTTTCAGCCCATTTTTGAGATTTTAAAAAAAGTATTATTGATTTTATTTTCTGTAAATTCAATTTAGCTTTTTTAGGTATATAAATGTTACTGTTTTTTCTGTTTTGAATAATAGATTCTTTTTCTTCACTAGAAATTTTTGTAATTTCCGGAGAAATTAAAACTAATTTACCAACATTGTTATTTAAATTAGCAAAAGTTACTCCCAAGTTGCATCCCATAGAATGGCATATTAAATTTATTTTATTAGGCATACATGGGAAAATACCATGATTATAATAAATATCATTATTTAAACAATTAAATGCTCTAATATCATTTTTTTTATATAATTCATCATAATTAACACCTACTGGATAAAGTTTAAGACCCATATTGTCAAATTTTTGTTCAATAGTACTTAACTCATTATCAGTAGCTGATAAGCCTTTTAAATAAAAATTATAATCCATACTTTCTCCTTTTTTTAGAGTTTATTATACATAATAAAAAAATTTTGTCAATTAAAATAAAAAATGGTATACTTAATTTATATTTATTGTCCAGTCGCCAAGTGGTAAGGCATCGGGCTCTGACCCCGACATTTCGCAGGTTCGAATCCTGCCTGGACAACCAAAGGAGTAAATTATGAAAATTATAGATAGATTATTTAGTGATGTTAAAGACATTTCTTTTTGGGAACAAAAATATCCTAAAAGAAATTTAACCAAAGATCAAATTGTTACCCGTTTTGCTCCAAGCCCAACCGGCTTTGTTCACATGGGAAGCTTATATACAGCATTTATAAGTTCTAAAATTGCTAAAGATAGTAAGGGGATTTTTTATTTAAGAATAGAAGATACAGATCAAAAAAGATTGATAGATGATTCCGTAAAATTAATTATAAAAGATTTAAAAGATTTTGATATAACTTTTGATGAAGGAAAAGATATTGGGGGAAGTTATGGTCCATATGTGCAAAGTGAAAGAAAAGAAATATATAAATCTTATGTAAAATATTTATATGAAAATAACCTTGCTTATATTTGTTTTTGTAGTGAAGATAAAGTTAATAAAATTAGAGAAAAACAAATTCAAAATAAAGAAAGAGTAGGATATTATAAAGATGTTGATCCTTGTCTTAAATTAAGTGAAGAGGGAATATTACAAAAATTAGATAATAATGAAAGTTATTGTATAAGATTAAAATCTCCTGGAAATTATAATAATAAATTTAAATATAATGATGTTATAAAAGGGGATGTTAACATAACTGAAAATGATTTAAATATCGTCCTTTTAAAAAATGATGGTTTGCCAACTTATCATCTTGCTCATGTAGTAGATGATCATTTAATGCACTCAACTCATATTTTGCGTGGTGATGAATGGTTATCAAGTTTACCAATTCACTTACAATTATTTTCATTATTTAATTTTGATACACCAATATATGGTCACATATCTCCTTTAACTAAAAAAGAAAATGAAACTATAAGAAAATTATCTAAAAGAAAAGACCCAGAGTGTAAAGTAAGTTTTTATAAAGAGTTAGGAATTCCTAATGATGTTATTAAAATTTATTTAATGACTCTTGCTAATACTAATTTTGAGGATTGGTATAAAAATAATAAAAATTATAATGATTTTAAACTATCATTTGCCAATATGCCAATTGGGGGAACATTATTTGATGTGGAAAAATTAAAATCAATATCTGTCGATTATTTTTCGACATTAACGGCCGAAAATATATATGATATGTTGTATTCTTTTACTAAAGAGTATGACTCTAAAAATTTTGAGAGAGTAAAAAATAATAAAGAATATTTAATTAATATTTTAAATATTGAAAGAAATATAGAAAGACCGAGAAAAGATATATCATGTCTTTTAGATATTTTAAAAATATTCTGGTATATGTTTGATGATTTATTCTTTGAAAATAAAAAATATGCTGAATGTTTTATTTGTAATAAAAGTATTATATTAAATTATATTAATAATATATATAACGAAGAAGATACCGAAGAAGAGTGGTTTAATAATTTAAAAGAATATGCTTTATCTAATAATTTTAGTAAAAATAAAAAAGCTTTAGAAAAAGATCCAACTAAAATTGGTACTATTGCTGATTTTTGTGAGATTTTAAGAGTTATTATAACTACTTCTTTAAATAGTCCCAATATTTATTATTTAATGAAATTACTTACTAAAGAAAAGGTTTTAGAAAGAGTTACTAGATTTTATGATATTGTAAAAAATAATGAATAATGCTAAAATAAAAATGTCTTAAAAGACATTTTGGCCTGTTGGTGAAATGGTTTAACACGTCGCCCTCTCAAGGCGATATTTACGGGTTCGAACCCCGTACAGGTCACCAAATAAAAATAACTAGTTTTAAAAACTAGTTTTTTATTTTTGTCCTGTTGAACCAAAACCACCTTCACCACGAACTGTTTCGGAAAGATTATCAACCTCATTAAAATCAACTTTTAAAAAAGGTGTAATAACTAATTGAGCAATTCTTTCTTGTGGACTTATTTCTTTATCTTCAGTTGTATGATTATGTAATGCTACCATAATTTCTCCTCTATAATCAGCATCAATAACTCCGACTTTATTGGCAGGAGCTAATCCTTTTTTAGAAGCTAGACCACTTCTGGCATAAATTAAACCAGCATATCCTTCAGGAATCTCTAGAGATATACCAGTTTTTATTAATTTTGTTTCGTGAGCTTTAATTACTACATTTTCTTTAATATCTGCATATAAATCAGCTCCAGCCGAATATTCTGTTCCGTATGTGGGAATAACGGCACTTTCTGTTAATTTTTTAATATTAATTTTTTCCATTTTTACCTCATCTTTCTAATTTTATTTTACCATATTAATTTACTTGTGAATATAAAATATTTTTATAAATATAGTTAATTAATTCTTTTACTTCATTTTCATTTAAATTTTTAAAATTTATACTGCTAATAAAATTACCTTTTTGAATTTTGGAAATTTGCTTTTCATATTCTAATTTTTCATAAATATTATTAAAATCATCATAATTTATATTGTTATAATTTTTAAAGTTTTTGCTAATTATATTATTTTCACTATCTATTTTATAAAAGTAATTATTTATATTTTCATTTTCAATACTACATAAATTAAATTGAACACTAGTTTCTTCTTGCCATTTTTTTAATGTATCTTGCATAAAATTAAGAATTTTAAAAGCTAATTCTTGTTTGGATTTTGTTGATGCTTTTTTGCCTAATACTATATTTGTTAACTCATAAAGTCCCACATAATTTAAATTAATAGAAGAGTAATCTTTTTTAAGAAGTTTATTAATAACTTCATTATCATTAAGTCGATAAATACCTCCGTAAATAAAATGAAGTGGGGATGTATTGGAAATAGCATTTGTAAATGCATAATAGTAACTCATTAAACTTTCAAAACTTAATTCCATTCTTTGTTCTAGTTCCGTAAATAATTTTTTCTCATCACTTTGTGATGTTAAACCGATTTGGGCTAAATTAATACTAACCATTCCTTGATTAAATTTACCACCATTTTTATTTTTTGATGATTTTAAAAAGCATCCGTTACCTAGAGGATAATTCAAATACTTAAAATAATCAAAGGAAACTTTTTCGGATAATAAATGGATATCAGAAATGGCAATAGCTTCTTGAGTTAAATAATCATATTTATTTCCTTCTAAATTATTTTCATCATTTAAAACATAAATAAGTTTTGGACAATTAAAATTATAATTTTTTTGATAATTTATTATTTCTTCAATTATTTGGATGTTTTCTTTTTTATTTTCATCTTTAGTATCTAAGATAAAATATATTTTAGGTGCTTCACCATTTGCCGTATTTATAATATTTACATCAAATAAAGCTTTAATGCCCATTTTTAATTCATTATTTAAATTAATATCAACTATTTCTTTTATTCTTTCACTACTTAATTGTTTTAAGTTTCTTTTTATATTTTGTTTACTCATTTTTAAATAATTAGCTAAGTATTTTAAATCAATTATTACTTCTTCTATTTGGCATGATAATAAATTTGATAATATATTAACAGTTTTTATACAAGCATCTAAAAAACTTTTTGGTTGTTCTATTCTTTGATTATTTATGATTGTCCCATTTTCTAACATATCCTTAATATTTATAAAACTAGATAAAATCATGGGTTGAACGAAATAGTCGGAATTATGGAAAAATATTATTCCTTTTTCTTCGGCTTTTACTATTTTTTCTGGTAAAAGCATTCTTTTTGTTAAATCTTTTGATACCTCTTTAACTATTAAATTTCTTTGAAATTTAGAAAGCATATAATTACTATTACTATTAGAGATAGAATTACCATGATTTTTAATAATTCCTAATATTGATTCATCGGTAGTATTTTGTTTTCGAACCAAAGCTCTTGTATATCTGTAGACTATATATTTTTTGGCTAGATTAAATTTACCCAGTTCCATAAGTTTTTCTTCGATAATATCTTGGATATCTTCAACTAAGATTCTTTTTTTATCCATACTTTCAATAGATTTTATAATTCTATTAATGTCTTTTTTCTTAGCTTGTTCTTCGTTTTTAACTTCCTTATTAGCTTTTTCAATTGCTATTTCTATTTTCTTTTTATCATATTCAACTGCGCGACCGTCTCTTTTAATTACTTTCATTTCATACACCTTTTCATATTTATATTAACATAGTTTATTTTCTTTTCTTTGTTGCAATTGCAACAAAGGTAAATTATAATAAAATTATAGAAGGTGAATAAATATGGATGATAAATTAAATCACTTATATTATTTAGAAGATGTTTTATCAAATACTAATTTTGTTAAGAAAAAAACATTTAAAAAAGGAGAAATTATTTCTACTTATATTGATAAAAGACATCAGTATGTTATGTTAATTGAAGGGGAAGCAGATTTGATTAGATACGATGTTAACGGCAACAAAACTATTATTGAAAAATATATAGATAAAGATTTATTTGGAGATGTTTTTTATACAATTTATACTAATAATGAATTATTTGTCGAAGCCAAAAAGAAAAGTGAAGTTTTAATATTTAATTATGAAGATTTAGTAAGTAATTTTAATAAAGATTCTAAATATAAAAAAGTAATTGATGCGTTATTTTCGGTATATACAGATAAAATTTTAGTTATGAATAATCGTATTGAGGTTTTAACGAAAAGAACTATTAGAGAGAAGTTATTATCTTATTTTCAAATAATGACATCAAGAAAGTTAAAAAAAAGTTTTTATTTGCCTTTTACTTATACTGATCTTGCTGATTATTTAAGTATTGATAGGAGTGCAATGATGCGTGAAATAAAGAATCTAATAGATGATGGTATTATAAAAAAAGAGGCTGAAAGGATTACATTATTATTTTAATTAAATTTATTGACTTATATTTAAAATAAATTATAATAAATAAAAGGAGGGTTTAGTATATGAAAACTAATCAATTTTTTGTTGGAAATGTAATGAAATGTAAAAACTATGAATCTGATGTTTTTGTGGAAGACAAATCTTTCAAAGATGATCAATTAGAGTGTTATTCTGCAGAAGGATATAGTGGTTATGATGGAGACTTAGTTAAAGAAAAAGCAATATTAATAAAATTAAATGTAGATGAATATATTGATATAGATAATGTAAAATCTACTTTAGCTCTTTTTAAAATTTATAAGTATATATTGAAAGTATGTAAGAAAGGTAAGGTATTATCAACATCTCCAGATCATAATGATATGTTATATATTGATTTCAACTCTTTAAAACCATATTATGCTGAAAATCAAAAAGTTGAAAAAATTTCTTTACGCCAATTTAAAAAGAACCTAAATGCTAAGGGTTGCGACATAGAATGGTAATAAATAGTTGATATTTATTAAAAAATTTTATATAATTAATTAGGAAGTTTTTTCTTGGTTTAAATCTTTCCCGGTTTTATACTAAGATTAAACGGATATAAAAATGAAGGGAGAAGAAAATTATGGCATTAACAAAAGAAGAAAAAGCAAAAATTGTTAAAGAATTTTCTAAAGATTCTAAAAATACGGGATCTACTGAAGTTCAAATTGCTATTCTTACTAAAAGAATTAATGAATTAACTGAACATCTAAAAGTTCATATTCATGATTATCATTCAAAAAGAGGACTTTTAATGATGGTTGGTAAAAGACGTAGTTTACTTGATTATCTAAAAGCTAAAGATATTGTAGCTTATAGAGAATTGATTAAAAAATTAAATATTAGAAAATAGGCACTTACTTTTTAAAGTGTCTTTTTATATAGAAAAGAGGAGTATTTATGGCAAAAATTTATGAAGGAGATTTTTTAGGAAGAAAATTAATAGTTGAAAATGGTGACTATGCTTTACAAAATAATGGATCTGTTTTAATAAGATATGGAGATACAGTAATATTATCTGTGGCAGTTATGGGGAAAAATGCTATTACGCAAGACTTTTTTCCATTGACAGTTTTATATCAAGAAAAATTTTATTCAATTGGAAAAATTCCTGGCGGTTTTATTAAAAGAGAAGGAAGACCATCTGAAAATGCAACTTTAGCTGCTAGATTAATTGATCGCCCAATTCGTCCAATGTTTGATGAGAACTTTAGAAATGAAGTTCAAGTAATTAATATGGTTTTATCTGTTGATCAAGATAATTCACCAGAGATGGCTGCTTTATTTGGTTCATCACTAGCCCTTGGAATTTCTGATATTCCTTTTGATGGTCCAGTAGCTGGTGTAGTTGTTGGTAGAGTAAATAAAAAATTAATTGTTAATCCAACCGCTAAAGAACTAGAAGAAAGTGATTTACAATTAACTGTTGCTGGTACAAAAGATGCTATATGTATGGTCGAAGCCGGAAGTAAAGAAGTATCTGAAAAAGTTATGTTAGATGCTTTAATGCTTGGTCATGATTATATTAAAAAATTATGTAAAATAGAAGAAAAAATAATTAAAGAAATAGGTAAAGAAAAAGTAAAAGTAGAACTTGCTAATATTGATGAAAAATTAGAAAAAGAAGTAAGAAAATATGCTGAAAAACCTATGCTTAAAGCTATTCAAATTAAAGATGGATTAAAAAAAGAAACAGAAATTAGTCAAGTAAAAGAAGATACGATTAATTATTTTACCGAACTTTATAATGATGATGAAAATATTGAAGAAATAATTAAATCGGTTGAAAAAATAGTTAATCTAATTGAAGGAGAACAAGTAAGACATTTAATTATTGATAAAAAAATTAGACCTGATGGTCGTAAGATGGATGAAATAAGAAATCTGAAAGCCGAGATTGATATTTTACCAAGAACTCATGGTTCAGCCGTATTTACTCGTGGTCAAACTCAAGCATTAGCTACTACAACTTTAGGGGCTATGAATGAACACCAAATACTTGACGGACTTGGTATTGAAGATACAAAAAGATTTATGTTACATTATAACTTCCCACCTTTTTCAGTTGGCGAAGTAGGAAGATATGGTGCTCCTGGTAGAAGAGAAATTGGTCATGGTGCTTTAGGAGAAAGAGCGTTATTACAAGTTATTCCTTCTGAAGAAGAATTCCCTTATACTATAAGGGTTGTATCAGAAATCTTAGGATCAAATGGAAGTTCATCTCAAGCTACTATATGTGCGGGTTGTCTTTCTTTGATGACTGCCGGTGTTCCTATAAAAGCGCCAGTTGCCGGAATTGCCATGGGTCTTATTACTAATGGTAAAAAATATACAATTCTTACGGATATTCAAGGATTAGAAGATCATATGGGAGATATGGACTTTAAAGTTGCGGGAACAAGAAAAGGTATCTGTGCTCTACAAATGGATATAAAAATTAAAGGTATAAATGAAAAAATATTAAAAGAAGCACTTGCTCAAGCAAAAAAGGCTCGTTTACAAATTTTAGATGTTATGGAAAATGCCATTTCCGAACCTCGAAAAGAAGTTTCAATTTATGCTCCTAAAATAGAGACATTTAATATTAATCCTGATAAAATTAAAGATGTTATTGGCCGTGGTGGCGAAACAATAACAAAAATTATTTTAGAAGCTTCCAATGTTGATAGTGTAAATGATAAAAATGCTGTTAAAGTTGATCTTGAAGATGATGGAAGAGTAGTTATTTATCATACTGATAAAGAAATTATTGAAAAAACAGCTAAAATGATTAAAGATATAGTAAGAGAAGTAGAAGTAAATAAAATTTATAATGGTAAAGTTGTCAAAGTGGAAGAATTTGGTTGTTTTGTAGAATTATGGCCAGGTTGTGAAGGATTAGTACATATTTCTCAACTTGATAAAAAACGCGTTGAAAAAACTACTGATGTTGTTAATTTAGGTGATGAAATAATTGTAAAAGCATTAGGGTATGATAACCGTGGTCGCTTAAATCTATCTAGAAAAGAAGCTTTGCCTAAAACTTCTTCTAAAGAAAAAAATAAAAAAGACTCAAAATAATTGAGTCTTTTATTATGAAAGATCTAAAATAAGATCTTTAAAGAAAGGTAGTTTTAAATTATATTTAAAACTACAAATTTATATACAGAGATAGTTTAATAAAATAAATTAATTATTTAACTATCTCTGTTATTATTATAGACACTTATTAAAATAATATACTAAAAATTTATGAGTAATATAAATTTTTTTTATGCGTATTTTTTATTAGGTGGTTAAATTGAAAAAAATTGGTATATTTTTCTTATTTTTAATATTCCTAATTCCTAATGTAAAAGCTGAAGAATTAGAAATTTCTGCTAAAAGTGGGATTTTAATGAGTTATGATACAGGTGATATTCTTTACAAAAAAAATGAATCGGAAAAATTGGCGCCCGCTTCAATGACGAAAATTATGAGTTTAATATTAATAATGGATCAGGTAGAAAATGGTAATTTAAAATTAGATGAAAAAGTAGAAATATCGCAAAATGCCTCTTCAATGGGTGGTAGCCAAATATTCTTACAGCCAAATACCAAAGAAAAAGTAGATGATTTAATTAAAGCAATAACTGTTGCCAGTGCTAATGATGCAGTAGTCGCCTTAGCTGAAAAAATTGCAGGATCAGAAAAAGCATTTGTTAATTTAATGAATAAAAAAGCCCAAGAATTAGGATGTAAAAATACCCATTTTGAAAATGTTCATGGTTTAGATTCCGATAATCATTATTCAACTGCTTACGATATGGCATTAATGGCTAAAGAATTAATTAGACACGAGAAAATATTAAATTATTCTAAAATTTATGAAGAATATTTTACGAAAAGTGACGGAACAAAAATTTGGCTGGTAAATACTAATAAATTAGTTCGATTTGATAAAAGTGTCGATGGGTTAAAAACTGGTTACACCCAAAAAGCGGGATATTGTCTGACTGCAACTGCTAAAAAAAATAATATGCGCTTGATTTCTGTTTTAATGAACGAAGCAGATAGTAAAACTAGAACTAAAGACACCCAAAGTTTATTAACTTATGGTTTTAATAGTTATAAAATTCAAAAAATATTAAAGAAAAATAAAAAAGTAGGGAAAATAAAAATTAATCGCGGAAAAGAAAAAACGGCTGACCTTATTGTTAATACGGATATTTCTAAATTAATAAAAATATCTGATTCTAATAAAAAATATAAATTAGATATAAAAAAATATAATGTAACCGCTCCAATTAAAGTAGGAGAAAAAGTAGGTGAATTAAAAATAATTGATGAAGATGGAAATATCTACAAAAAAGTTCCATTAACAATTAATAAAAATATAGAAAGAAATAGTTATTTTGATGTCTTATTAACTTCTTTAAAACAATTAATTGGTGGTAATGTTTAGACAAGTAAATGTAAAATAATTTTTAAATTTAAAGTGATATAACGCTAAACATAAATTTCAGTATGATTAATTTTGTCAATTGATAAAATAGTCATACTTTTTATTATGTTTTTTATTTTTTATCTTTAATTGTATAATGTAAATTAGTTTTAAATTATAAAAATAATTTGATATAATGCAAGTATGAGAGAAATATTGGAGATGTAACAATGAATTATAAAATAGAATTAGCTAATATTAATAATATAGATTCCATTTTAGAATTATATTATGAAAGAATTAAATGGTTTAAAGATAATAATATTAAACAATGGAATGGATATCTTAAAATTTATCCTAAAAAAGAATTTATAGATATAATAAAAAACAAAAAATATTATATTATTAAACATGATGATGAAATAGTAGGGGGGATTTGAATTATCTACTAATAGCAAATATTGGAATGATAGTATAACTCCGGCTTATTATATATATAAAGTCGTTACAAAAGTTGGATTCAAAAATATAGGGAAAATTATTTTTGATAAGAGTAAAGAAATAGCAATAAAAGATGGTAAAAAATATTTAAGATTAGATTGTTTAAAAGATAACTTAAAACTTATATGAAAAATATGGTTTTATTTTAAATAATACTGGAGTTGAAAGCGTTTATGAATATGCATTAAGAGAGTGTGGTTTAAATGAATTATGAATTATTAAATGAAATGATAACTTATATTGAAAATAATTTGACAAATAATATTGAATATAGAAAATTAGCGAAAATTGTTGGTGTTTCAGAATATTCTTTACAAAGAATTTTTGTTTTTTTAACTAATATTACAATTTCCGAATATATTCGAAAAAGAAGATTAAGCAAGGCTTTTGAAGAATTGAAATCTACTGATATAAAAATTATAGACTTAGCAGTAAAATATGGCTATGATTCTGCAATTTCCTTTGCTAGATCATTTAAAAAAATGTTTGGATTAACTCCAAGTGAATGTAGAAAAAAAGATAAAACTTATAAATTATTTTCAATTATAAAATTTAATGATAATAATAATTTATGTAATGAGTTGAATTTTGAAATAAAAAATATAAATGAGATAACAATATATTGCTATGAAATCGAAGCAGATAAATATGATGATTTACTCTTTGAAATTAGAAAGTTATATAGTTATTTAATAAAAAATGGTATTTATGAAAAATTAAACAAAATCGGAATGTATGGAATTGGTTTATTTAAAAATAATAAATATTTTTATTATGTAGGAAGTAAAATAAACTATAAAGATACTAAACCCGTTAAAATTCCTAGAAATAAATATGCAATATTTGATGTAGGTTCTAGAAAACAAAAAGACATAGTTAAAATGGAAAATATAATATATAATCAGTGGCTTAAATCAACTAATTATAAAATTTTCAATGAATTTGATTTTGAATTATATGTTGAAGATAATTGCTATTTATATATTCCCATAAAAGATAAACAAAATTGATATTTAAATTGTTTATCTTTTTTTTTTATAATATTTTTTAATAAAATAGAAAGGATTATATAAAATGAAGACTATTGAGGCAATTAAAAAAAGAAGAAGTATAAGAAGTTTTAGTTCAAAAAATATTTCAAAGAAAATTTTAGAAAATATACTTAATTGTGGAAGACTTGCACCATCTGCTAAAAACAGGCAACCATGGTATTTCGTAATTTTAAAAAATGATATTAAAAATGAAGTAGCAAATTTAATGATTGATTATACTAAAAATAATGATGAAAGTATGGAAAGAAAAAAATTAAAAGTTCCAAGTAGTGTTAAAGAAACTGCAAATGTAATAAAACAAGCACCAGTATTAATATTGATTTTTAGAGAAAAAGATGATAATTGGCTTGTTGGCGATAATCTTTCAATAGGTGCTTGCGTAGAAAATATGTGTTTAAGAGCAACTGATTTAGGATTAGGAAGTTTATGGATTAGAGATATTGTATATGTATCAGATCAAGTGGCAAAAATGTTAGGACATGAAGATTTAGAATTAAATTGTGCTTTATCAATTGGTATACCAAATCAAAAACCTAAACAAAGACCTAGAAAAGAATTGAAAGATATAATGGAATGGTATTAAGATGGAAAAGAAAATATTGGATTTTTATAAACAAACGAGTTTATATACAAATTTAGGATTATATACAGATTTTTGTAAGAACTTACCAGATAATATTGATAAATTATGTGTATTGCAAAGAATGCAAATTATTCATCCATTTACATTTAATAATCCAAATATTAGAAAACAAAAACAATGTTTTTGGGGAGATATGACAAAAGTGCCTATTACTAGACTAAATTATGAAGATGACTTGTTTCCCACTGCAATTAGTATGATTAGTGAATTATTAAGAAAAGATAGCAATTATAGTAAAAATAGAAAAGCAGAAGATAAAATACATGTTACTTGTAGAGGAGAAGCAATTTTACTTGCAGCTACATTAAAAGCAAAAGGTTATTCTGCAAGAGTAAGAAGTGGATTTGCCCCATATATAAAGGATGATGGAGTTGCCTATGATCATTGGATTACGGAATATTTCGATGAAGAAAAAAACAGATGGGTGTTAGTTGATGCCGATTTACATTGTCCAGACCATGATATAAGATTTGATTTAAATGATATACCGAGAGATAAATTTATATTTGGAGCTGAAGCTTATTTAGGTATGAGAAATAAAAAATATAAAATAAATGAAATACATTATTCTTCCAATCCGGCTACATTAGGACTTAAAGCATCTTTAAGAGGTCTATTTTATGATTTTCATTCTTTAATGAATAATGAAATAATTTTCTTACATTTACCAAAATATATACAAGATAAGAATTTTCAATTAACAGAAGATGAATATAAAGAACTTGATAAATTAGCAACTTTAATGTTAGATCCAGATAAGAATTTTGATAAATTGTTACAAATATGGAACAATGAATTTAAATATAGAATTATGTCGGGTGCTTTGAATGATTGAAATTTAAAATAAATATTTTAAGAAAATAATCTACAAAAAATAAAAGATTATTTTTTTTAAAATTTTATAAAAGTATTATAATAAGATAAATTTAAAGTTTGTAAATAAATTTAATACGGAGTAATTTTATTAATAAAATATTAATAAATTTTATTAGAGCTATTTTATATATACAGTTTTAAATGAAAGATGTTATAATATTTATGAAATTTTGAAAGTTATAGGTGATAAGATGACTGATATAGATATTGCTTCTAAATATAAAATGAAAAATATAGAAGAAATTGGGAAAAAATTGAATCTTAAAGATTTAGATTTATATGGAAAATATAAAGCAAAAATTAATTTTGAAAATATTAAAAATAAAAAATTAGGTAAATTAATTTTAGTAACGGCAATTACACCTACTAAAATGGGAGAAGGAAAAACTACCGTAAGTATTGGTCTTTGTGATGCCCTAAATAGTTTAGGGAAAAAAGCTTGTTTAGCTTTAAGAGAACCGTCTATGGGTCCAGTATTTGGCGTAAAAGGAGGAGCAACTGGAGGAGGAAAATCACAAATTGTTCCTATGGAGGATATAAATTTACATTTTAATGGTGATTTTCATGCAATTACTGCGGCTAATAATTTACTATGTGCCGCTATTGATAATCATATATTTCAAGATAATAAATTAAATATTGATCCAAAAACTATTTGTTTTAATAGATGTTTAGATGTAAATGATCGAATTCTTCGCAATATTAAATTAGAAAATAGAGAAGAACATTTTCAGATTACTGCTGCAAGTGAAATAATGACTATATTATGTCTAGCTAAAGATTATAAAGATTTACAAAAGAGATTAGATAATATATTAGTAGGTTTTACTTTTGATAAAAAACCAGTTTATGCTAAAGATTTAAAAGTATCATCAGCCTTAGCAGTTATCTTAAAAGAAGCTTTAAAACCAAATTTAGTTCAAACTTTATATGGAAATCCCGCTATTGTTCATGGTGGACCTTTTGCTAATATCTCAATTGGGTGTAATAGTTTAATTGCTACTAAAACAGCTTTAAAATTATCGGATATAGTTGTAACTGAAGCAGGATTTGGTAGTGATTTAGGTGCTGAAAAATTTTTAGATATAAAATGTAGAGCTGGGTCTTTAAAGCCAAATGCAATCGTTTTAGTAGTAACTTGTCGAGCATTACAATTTAGTAGTCTAGAAAATCTTCAAGCCCATCTTGATAATTTGCAACAATTTTCTGTTCCAATAGTAGTAGCTATAAATAAATTTAACAATGATAAAGAAGAAGATATAAATAAAATTATAGATTTTTGTAATAAAAATAATGTTGATGCTAAAGTGACAACAGCATATATAAATGGCGATAAAGGAGCACAAGAGTTAGCCCTTAAAGTACTTGAGAAAATAAAATTAAAAAATAATTTTCATTATTTATATAAAACTTCTGATACTATTGAAGATAAATTATTAACATTGACTGAAAAAATTTATCATGCTAATAAAATAGAATATTCTTCCGAAGCTTTAAAAAAAATAGAAATAATAAAAAAAATAGGGAAAGAAAATTTACCAATCTGTGTTGCTAAAACACAGTATTCTATAAGTGATGATTCTAAAAAAATTGGTTATCCTAAAGATTATCCTATATATGTTAAAGATATAAAAATTTATAGTGGCGCAGAATTTATTGTTGTTCTGCTTGGTAATATATTGACATTACCTGGGCTTTCCAAAAAACCAGCCTTTGAAAATATTAAACTTGATAAAAATAATAATATTAAAGGAATATTTTAAAAAGATTTAATATCTTTTTTTTTTGCTAATTTTTTAGAAGTTTTGTCGAAAGTGTTTAAAAATTTTTTAATAAGTACTATATTATTATGCACAGGTGATAAAATGTTAAAATATGATTTAGAATTTAATAATGGTATTTTAATATTAAGATTATTGGGAATTTTGAATAAATTTAATTTACAAAAATTAAATAAAAAATTAATATCTATAATTTTAGAAAATCAAATTAAATTTTTAATAATTAATCTAAATGATTTAAATTATTTTAGTTTAGAAGGGATAAAATATTTAGAAAAAGAAATTATAGCTATTGATCAAAATAAGGGTATCACTTGTTTATGTACTAAATCAAAAAAAATATTTAACTATTTTGATAATATGAATGTATTTATTGTTGAAAATGAAAATAAAGCTAAAAGATTGTTAGCAGTATAAGAAAGGGTTAACAATGAATGATACATTAATTGAAAACTATGATAAATTAATTAAAAAAATTGCTAGTAGTTTTTATAATGCATCTTATGAAGATTTATATCAAGTAGGTTATATAGGACTTTTAAAAGCTTTGAGAAATTATAAAAATAATAAAAATACCAAATTTTCTTCTTATGCTTATTCTTGGATATATGGAGAAATGTATGATTTTGTAAATAATGATAGACCAATAAAAATTTCTTCTAATTATTTAAAATTATATAAAAAGATAATTAAAACAAGAGATATACTTACCCAAAAAAATGGTAAAGTACCTAATAATTCCGAAATTGCTTTTGCTTTAGATATTAATGAGGATTTGCTAAGCGAAACATTACTATCAGTAGAAAAAGTGTTAAGTATAGAAGCCAATGAAGAATTTAATATATTAGATAAAGTTACTAAAAAAGAAGAACCAATTGAAAATAAAATTTTAATAAAAGATTCTTTAAAACATTTAGAAGATATTGAAAAAGATATAATTAAATATCGATATTTTGAAGATAAAACTCAATCAGAAACTGCTAAAGCTTTAAATATGTCACAAGTAAAAGTATCTAGATATGAGCAAAAATCTTTAAAAAAACTAAAAAAATACATTTATTCATAGTATGAAAAATAAAAAAACCTTCATAATATTCATGGAGGATTTTTTTATGAAAGATAATAAGTACCAACAATTAGTAAAAAAGCATACCCCAAAAGAAGATAAATTAAAACATGCTTTAATTGCTTTTTTAGTAGGAGGATCTTTAGGTTTAATTGCCAATATTTTAGTAACAATTTTTAATAGCTTTGGTATTTCTTCAAAGGATTCTGCCATAATTGTACTTTTAATTTATATATTTTTGGCCTGTTTATTTACATCTCTTGGCTTTTTTGACAATTTAGTAGCAATATGTTTATGTGGTTTAATTATTCCCATTACCGGTTTTGCTCATTCGATATGTAGTTCAATGCTTGATTATAAAAAAGATGGTTTAGTGACGGGAATTGGTTCAAATTCTTTTAAACTGGCGGGAAGTGTAATATTATATGGAATTTTATCAGCATTTATTTTAGTTATAATTAAGGTGATTCTTTATGGCTAGTTTTAAATTTAAAAATGTTTTTTTAAAAGATTATTATTCATTAATTTATGATAATAAGTTTTTAAATAAATTTAAAAGTTTTGATTATGTTATTAATGATTATTATTTTGGTTGCAAATCATTAGAAAAAGCAGAGTTAAAAATGCAAAAGACCGTTTTAAATAATATTATTAAAAAAAATATTGTAGATTTAAAAAAAATTGACTTAGTTGTCGGGGGAGATTTATCAAATCAAATTGCTATAAGTAATTATAATATGACATCTTTTAAAATACCTTTTTTAGGAGAATATTCTGCCTGTGCTACTTTTGTCGAAAGTATGATAATATTAGCTAGTTTTATTGATAATGACTTTATTGATAATGGAATAGCAATTACTTCGGCCCATAATTTAAATAGTGAAAAGCAATTTAGATTTCCGATTGAATATGGGGCTTACAAACCTAAACGAACAACCATTACTGCAACGGGCTCAACAGCAGCCGTACTTGCTAAAAATGGTTTAATAAAAATTGAATCGGCAACGATTGGTAATGTAGTAGATTCAACCTTAAAAGATGTTTTTGAAATGGGTGGCGTTATGGCACCAGCAGCAGCTTTAACAATTGCTAATCATTTAAAAGATATGAATAGAGATGTTAATTATTATGATTTAATTTTAACGGGAGATTTAGGTAATAGTGGAAAAGAAATTTTAAAAGAAATACTTGAACTTAATTATCATATTAAATTAAAAAAATATAATGACGCTGGGTGTCTTTTGTATAATATGGAAGATGAAAAATCTAAAAGTGGTGCCAGTGGACCAGTAGTTTTGCCTTTAGTTTTATTTAATAAAGTTTTAAAATTAAAAAAATATAAAAAAATATTAATCGTGGCAACGGGATCATTACATTCGCCAGTAATGGTTAATCAAAAAAATACTATTCCAGCAATTGCCCATGCTATAAGTTTGGAGGTATTAAAGTGACATATATATATTCGTTTTTATTTGTGGGCTTTATTTGTTTAATCGCCCAAATACTATTTGATAATTTTAATCTTACTAATGGTCATATTACTTCTATATTTGTCGTTGTAGGTGCTATACTTGGTTTTTTTAATCTTTATGACAAATTTGCTTATTATGTTGGAAGTGGTGCCAGTGTTCCTATAATGTCTTTTGGTAATTTATTATATAAAGCAGCATATTATGGATATCATACTAATGGTTTTCTCGGAATATTTTCTAATATGTTGACAACTACTTCGGCGGGAATAACAGCAGCTATAATTTTTTCTTTTATATGTATTATATTTTCTAAGCCAAAAAATTAAGTATAAACTATACTTTTTTTTTTAATTTTGATATAATTAATATTAGTAAGAATATGAGGGATAATATGAAAGATAATAAAAAAAATGATAAACAAAAATTATCTTTAAATGATGCTATTAATGAAAGTCAAAATAAATCATTAATTCCAGAACCAGTTGTGGTTGGCAATTTAAGAAAAGAAAATACTTCACCAATTGGGATAATTATTTTTTTTGCTATACTTTTATTTGTTGCTTTTTTCTTACCAAAAATAACTGCTTATTTTAATAAAGAAGAAAATAATAATCATGTCAATGTTTCATCATCTTCAGTTTCATCATCTTTAGATAATGAAGATATATCAAACGATGAGGATATAACTTATTATGATATTAATGATAGTTCCAGTTTTACAGTTAATGATTTAACAATAAATAATATTAATTTAACAAATCAAAATAATGAATATCAAATTAATTTTGTAATTACCAATAATTCACCAAAGACTATTTCCAGTGATGATAATTATTTTTTAGAATTATATTCATTTGAAAAATCATTTATTGAGAGAATATTAATTGGTAAAATAAAACTAGAATCTAAAAAAACATTAAATGAAACACTAAATATTTCTAGTAATGCTTATAATAATGCTAAATTAATGATTATGGATTCTAAAAGTAATAAGGAGTATCCTAAAGTTAATTTAGATTATGGTGATCAAATACGAGCTAGTATGACATGTACTAAAAATGATAATAAATTAACATATACATTTATTGATGATAAATTAATTACCATTGTTGAAAATTATACTTTAGATAATAGTAAGGCCAATTTTAATAATGAACTTGAAAAATATCAAAGTATTTATCAAACATATTCTAAAATTGAGGGAATAGAAACAACTTTCAATAATAGCGGAACATCTTTTGAATATACTTCATCAATAGATTTAGCAAAAGTAAAATTTAGCAGTCTTAAAGATTCTAGATTTTATAAAAAAAATACATCAGCAAGTATTGTAAAATATGAGTTAGAAGCATCATTATATACTTGCACACAGTAGGGGGATTTTATAATGAATTGTACTTTTCATATAAATGATTTTGAAGGACCACTTGATTTGTTGCTTCATTTAATCAAAGAGAAAAAAATGGATATATATGAAGTTAATATCAGTGAGATAATTGATGAATATATTAAATTTATAAAAAGTTTAGAAAGTAAAAACATCGACATAGCATCCGAATATTTAGTAATGTCATCTGAACTTATTCATTTAAAAAGTAAAAAATTATTAAATAAAGAAGAAGTAGAAGAAGATGACTTTAATATTAATTCTGAGGAAGAATTAAAACAAAAACTTATTGAATATCAAAAATATAAAGATTTAACAAGTAATTTTCAAGATTTAGAAGAAAAAAGAAGTGAAATATTCACTAAATATCCAGAAAATATCAATAATTTTAAAGATGATAAGGGAAATATAATGGAACATCAGGATGTCAATGATTTGATTGAAGCTTTTATAAATTTTCAAGAAAGATTAAAATATATAAAACCCCTTAATACTAAAATTACCAAGAAAGAACTAAGTGTAGAAAAAAGAATTAATGAAGTAAGAAAAATTATTAAAAATAAAAAAAGAGTTAATTTTTTTGATCTTTTTGATATAATAAATAAGGACTATTTAATTGTTACTTTTTTATCGATCTTAGAAATGAGTAAAAATAAAGAAATAACAATTAATCAAAAAAATGACTTTGATGAAATTTTAATAGAAATGGTGTAACTATGAATAAATGTGCAATATTAGAAGGACTACTATTTGTAGTAGGGGATGAAGGTTTAACATTAAACAATATTTGCGAAATATTAGAAGTAGATGTTAAAGAAGCGAAAGAAATATTAATGGAATTAAAAAAAATTTATGAAGATGATTCAAGAGGAATTAGAATAAGTTTTTTAGGAGATGCTTTTAAACTAACAACCAAAAAAGAACATAAAGAATATTATCAAAAATTAATAAATGTTCCAAGAACTAATACATTATCTATTCCCGCTTTAGAAACTCTTGCTATTATTGCTTATAATCAACCTATAACTAGAGTGGAAATTGATGAACTTAGGGGAGTTGCAAGTGCCAATATGGTTCGTAAACTTGTTGCCAAAGGATTAATTAAAGAAGCTGGAAAATCAACTATGCCAGGGCGACCAAATTTATATAAAACAACTCATGAATTTTTAGATTACTTTGGTCTTTCAACTATAGATGATCTTCCTGAATTTTTACCTGATGAAAAAAATAAAGATGAAGAGAAAGAACTTTTTACATCAATTTATAAAGAAGAAAATTAATAGTATTATTTACAATTTTTTGTTATAATACTTATATGCCTGTGTGGCGGAATTGGTAGACGCGCTGGACTCAAAATCCAGTGATAGTAATATCATGTGGGTTCGAGTCCCACCACAGGCACCAGATTGATACCAAACTCGGAAAATTCGAGTAAAAATAGAAAACGTACTTGATAAAAGTGCGTTTTTATGT
>CANRDL010000006.1 GCA_947629405.1 uncultured Bacilli bacterium | reverse complement strand
ATAAATCTTTTTTCTTCATAATATCAAGCCTCCTTTCTAAAAGAAAGTTGGCAAGCACTCAACAATTAAGTTTCCCTGCAAAAATTATATCAAACTTTTGTTCTTGGTACAATATGTTTTATAAAGAAATTAGGACAATTTAGAAAACACACTTGCATATTGTCATAGACAATATGAGTATTTATTAGTGGAGGTATATAAATGATAATTAGAAAAGCAGATTATGGTGATGTAAAAATATTAAATAATTTTTTAACACTTTTAATAAGAGATGAAAGACAATATGACTCAGGAATTGATGAAAACTTTATTGTCACTAATATGTATGAAAATTATATTGAAGATTCTAATAAATTGCTTATTGTTGCTGAAGAAAATAGTCAAATTGTAGGTTATTTATATGGAATTATTAAACCAAATGATGATACATATAAATATATAATTGCCAAATTAGATGCATTATACATTGATAATAATTATCGTAATAATGGAATTGCTACATCTTTAATAGAACATTTTAAAAAGTGGGCTAAATCCAAAAATGTCCATAAAATAGAAGTAAACGTATGGAGTAATAATATCAAAGCTAAACGCTTATATGAAAAAAGCAATTTCAAAACAAAAAGTGAAACATTAACTATTAATTTATAAAGTTGTTGTACTCTTCCTTTAGGGCACCATTGAGGTTAATACACGCACTTTTAATAAAAGACGCTTTTTCTTATAATTATAAAAAGCTCATAATATTTGATATTATGGGTTTTTCATTGTTTGGAAGTAAATTTATTTGAAAATAACCATAGAAACTATAAGATTTCCCTGTGAATTTAAGAAAAAAATAAAAATGAAGGCTGTTTAGGTAATTTAAGTATAACGGCATGCAAAGAAAGTTTAAAAAGTTTTTGAAAACTAAAGACTTTTCGTCAGAAATTTGGTACAATTTGTATAGTATAATGGTAAGGTGGTATTTGTAAATGAATAATTATTGTAGAAATTGTGGTGAAAAGCTTATTAATTCCAACATTTGTGAAAAATGCGGCACAAAAGTAATAACGAATAGAGTTGGAGAACTGGATAAAGTACTAGCAAAACAATATATATGGATATTTTTTATAATGCTTATCGTATATTTTATAAGTTTTGTTATTATTTTTATGTTACCAGATGAATATGTTTTATACGCTTTAGTAGTATCACCAATAATTAATTTTTTACCAATAGCTTTAATTATTTTTGTTATTTTTGCTAAGAAAAAACTTAAGTATAGTAAATTTTTTAATATAGTGTTTTGGATAATGTTATTATTAATAATATTATTTATATTATTTATACTGTTTACACTATTATCTTGTGAGTATAAATTTTAGGAGGAAAATATGAATAATTTTTGTACAAATTGTGGTAAAAAATTAGAAACCAATGCAATTAAATGTGATCAATGTAATACATATGTAGTTGATTTAAAAGTTACAAATAAGAAAAAAATATTTCGGATTGTAAGTATAATTATAATTATTTTGATATTAGGAATAATTGCGACTATTACCTGCTATAATTTATATTATAAAAATTTAAATAAATCTATATATGAGAAATATTTAAAAGCTGATTTTAAAGAGGCCCAATATGTTAAATATGATTCTTGTCATGCATGTGAAGGTTCATGTGATGATTCATGTATAAATTCTCCTAAAATAGTTGGTTGTTTTAAGTATTATTATAAATCAAATCCTAATATTGTAAATCCAGATATAGTTGTTTTTTCTAATAAAGGTGATATTTCAATAGACTCTTATTCAAGTATAATTAAAAAATATGGATTTAATGAAGACAAAGATGAAGAAGAGGATAAGTATCAAACAGAAAAGAGATCTTATTTGGATATTGAAGTTGATAATATAAATAGTAATAATATTATTAAAATATACAAAATGGTTAATGAAATAATTGATATTTATAAAAAAGATAATAGAAATTCTTTAAATATTTCAATTTATGGTGACGATTACGGTAAACATATTGATATATCAAATAATAATACAAATAATAAGTCTACATTTGAATGGGAATTTGATTATAATATTCGACTATTAAATCCTAATTTAAGTGATGTAGAAAATATATATAACCGAGCTGATGACGCATTTAATTCATCAAACGAGGAGTATTATTATAATGATTAATACCGATTTACCAATTTATTCATTAATAATACTAATAGCATTTTTAATTAACATTGTTGTTATATGTTATATTTCTTATAAAAAAAATAGATTTAATTATGATCTTATCTATTTGCTAATATTTGAACATATAGGTATGATAGTTGGTGCTAAATTGTATTCTTTTTTTTCGAATCCAGCAAAATATGATTATCAATTTGATATATTTAAAATTGGGTTTTCGTCTGTTGGTGCTGTTATAGGTATAATTATAATGTCAATTATTTATATAAAATTGTTTAAATCAAATATTAAAATGATTATAGAGACATTTATTTGTAGTATTCCTCTTATTTATTCAATAGGTAAAATAGCTTGTTTTTTAACAGGATGTTGTTATGGAATAGAGTATAGTGGACCATTTAGTATTACATATTTATATTCTCAAACTAATATAAATGGAATTAGTTTATTTCCAGTACAGTTACTTGAATCTATTGTGTTTTTTATAATATTTATAATATCTTTCAATATAGTAATAAAAGACAAAGTAAATAATAAGAGTATTGGAATTCTTACTATGATGATTTTTGTATGTAAGTTTTTATTAGATTTTTTAAGATTTACACATATGAAAAATTTAATATCATTTAATCAAATAATGTGTGTTCCTTTTATATTAATTGGTTTATCTTTAATTATATTTAAAAAAGAGTATATTGATATTAAAAATAAAAATAGGATTGGAGAATAAATATGAATGAAAAGCTATTTTATTTTTCAGGTAAGACAAAGTTGTGTGGAATACTAAATAAAGTTAATAACACGAATGAATTAGTTATCATTTGTCATGCACGAACTAGTAGTAAGGATTCCAGACCAACAACACTATTAACTAATATGTTATCAAAGTCTAATATTAATAGTTTCAGATTTGATTTTATTGCGTGTGGAGAATCTTCTGGAAATATATCAGATTATACAGTTACAAATAGTTACAAATATGGTTTATAATTTAAATGATACATTATATAAAATGAAAGTAGACTATGGGTTTAAAGATTATATATTAATCGGATGTAGTATGGGTGCAAGAATTATATCTCTTGTTAATTACAATCAATTTAACATAAAAAAATAGTTCTATGGTATGGTGCCTTAGACTATTTTAGAACAATCTTTAATTTACCTTCAAAAAAGGAAAAAATAGCTAAAAAGCAAGGATATTATTGTATAGAAAAAGGTATAAAATTAAGTTACAATTATTTTGTCGATGAAAGAAAATATTTTGCCTATAAAAATTTATATAAATGGGAAGTTCCGAAATTGTTTATTCATGGTACTAATGATCCTTATGTAAATTATAAATCTTCTATAAAAGTTTCTAAAAAATGTAAGAATTCTAAGTTAGTATTGATTAAAAATGCTGATCATGGATTTCATGATGAAAATAGTATGAACTTGGCACTGAAAGAAACTATTAATTTTATTATAAATTAATGATTTGTTTATGTTCTAAATATAGATAGTAAGGTTGTTGTACTTCTTCCATTAGGGCACCAAATGGATATCAAAACATGAATTAGTACAATTTTTGTTTTAAAATATTTGAATTTATGTTAAAATATTTTGTAAATTGAATTTTTGTCAATTTAAAACATACTTTAATATTGATTTTGTCAATGTGGGTGTTTATTAAATTTACTGTAAGTTGAAAGGAGTATTCAATTATGGATAAAAATAAAATAAGAGATGATTTTGCTTTCCGAAGTAAATGTGTATCTTATGGATTGGACTGGAGTGAATTTAATGTATATAAAGATATTATTATATTAAATTCTCCGAAAAAAGATATTTTTGTTTTATTAGATGCTAACTATAATACAATTGGCATTCATAAACTTGAATATAATAATCAAATGAAAAGTATTGAAGAATATGCAACAAAATATCGAGATTTATATAACTATGTTGATTATAATAATAAACCATATCACTTTCAAAACTTTAGTTTAAAGCAAATAGTAGATTTAGCTAGCAGAGTTGATTTTTATAATAATCATGTAATTGTCAATGGTAAATATGTACTTGATGATCATGATAATATTTATATATCTTTATTAGCGTATATTAAATTTTTAGCAATGCAGATTGAACAATATTTTTTAAACGCATATCAAATGAAAATATTGGGTTTTGAGTATCCAGAAGTTCATTCTTATTTGAAAAGTATAATGGTAAATATTGATGAATGTATTAATATGCATATAGATAAAAAAACTAGACCATTTCCCATTGATATTATTGAATATCTTGGACAAGATAAAAATAATGTAGAAAAATGGAGTACAGAATTATATGAAATTATTAAATTATTACTTAATGAAAAAGGTTTCAAAGTAGAAGGTGGTTTTGAGCATTATAAAGATATTGAAACTATTGATAAGTACGAAATAAATTTAGAAAATTTATCATCAAATTTATTAAAAATACTTGAAGTTACTAAAGATAAAATTGGTGAAAATAAGCTAGCTTTTAATATGGAAAAGATTAATTTACAATCTTGGCTTGAACAAGATTTATATGAAGAAAAAAAAGTTAAAATTCACTAATTCTACATCAAACTCGAACTTTTCAATTTGTTTGATTAGTTCGAGTTTTAAAATGTTTGAATTTATGCTATAATCATTTTAGTATGTATACGGTTATTACAATTGTTTAAGAAATGTAATTATAATACATATTTAAGGGAGGTTTTATAATGTTAGAAATTGAAAAGTTAGATAATGAATTATATAATGCGTTGTATGGACTGCCAAAAATAGGTGATGTTGGTACAATATGGGGAAAAATTAAAAGTAACCCCAAAATATTAAGAGAAGCCGTTAAAATTAAAAGAAATAAATGGGATAATGGATATTTAGTAAATGGAATAACAATTTGTGATGTGATGTTAACTGATTACTGCAATGTTGATCAAGTAGCATACAATGAATTAATTAAGAATATTTATACAAGTAAGGATATTGCTCGGATTGTTATAAATGGCGCAAGTAATGTTGGAAATTCTTACTTATTAATGAGTTTATGGAACGATAATATAAAATTAACTGAAAAACAAAAAGCTTTTGCTGTTGATGAAGCAATGAATAAAATTGGAACTATTAGATATGAAAACAATATGAATAATTACTCTCAAAAGATTGATGAAAAAGAAATTTCAGATAAACAAACTATATATACAGAATTTGGAGAATCTAATAATCCTTTCAGTGCCAAAACAGGTAAGGCAACTTTAACTTCATTAAGTGATACTCAAGTTCATGGAAATGGTGATTTTGATATAAGATATTGGATACTTAGAAATTCAAACTGGGCCTTAGATGAGAAACAAAAGTTAATTATGGATTTCTGGGCTGATGATGATATGTATGATGAAGTTTTAGAACAATGGGAATGGGGGATAGTAAATGATGGAGCTAACTATAAAGAGGAAGAAATATCACAATTTGATAAATCTGAAATGTATGAGTATTCTTATGAAAGCTTATTAAAATTTTATGGTAATAAAAAAACTACTGATAGAATTTGGAATGAAATACAATTTTGTAAACAGATGCATAAGTTAAGACCACAACAATGGGAACTAACATTTTCAACACAAAAAACTTTAGCTCATTAGAGGTTGATAGTTATAATTTAGTCATATCGCTGTAGAAATTCTTGTGAAGAAACTTATAGATGAATGGTTAGAACTAGTTAATGAAAAATTTAAAAAATATCTACATGTTAAAATACAGGCAAAAAACTTCCAACGATAGCTTAAAAACTATTAGTGATGAAAAATAAAAGGTGTAATTATGATATATAAAGATATAGAAAAAAAACATAAAAAGATTATAGATGTTGCTAAGAACTATATGAATATGATTAAGGACAATGAACATGATATAAATCATATGAATGATGTGGTCAACTATACAAAAGAACTTTTAAATAATATAGACGATAATATTGATAAAGAAGTATGTATTGTAAGTGCATATTGGCATGATGTTGGAAGAATAAAGACTAATAGTGGTCATGAACAACTATCTGCTAAAATGCTAAAAGAGGAATTAAAAAAAACATTTTATAGTGATACTTTTATAGACAAATGTTGTCAAGCAATTGAGTATCATAAATGGAATATGTCTCCCAAAACGAAAGAAGGATTATTAGTAAAAGATGCTGATAAATTAGCTTACCTAGGTAAGGGTAGATGGTTTTCTTGTATCAAAAATAAACAGAAATTAGATTCATTAATCGAATTGCTTCCAAAATTAAGACAAGAAATTCTTTATTTTGATGAATCTAGAAAAATATATGATAGAGATATTGTTAATTTAATAAGACTTTTATATTCAGAGATATTTAAATTTTAAATTAATCTCCATTAAATATTGCCGTAAAGGTAAGACTATGAGGAAGTAAAAAATTAAGTAGCAAGGAGGCCTATTTTTATGGATAAACTTAAAATAAAATATAATGGTGCTATCGAAAATTCATATGCATATGAATTAAGGATTCCGGAAGACTTAAATTGGTTTGTAATAAGTCGTTACTCGAATGAAAAAAATGGTGACTTTGATGCAGATTATCTTATATACAATGGTAATATAATTTTTAAAGGGTACTCATATAAGGAAAATAGAAAAATACAAAAGTATTATAATAAGAATCAAGAAGAAAAAATTCAAAAAGAGATTGCGTATGATTTATTACAAAATATAGGTGTTAATTTATTTACTCTACAAATTTTAGATAGATTAAAATTTGATGTTAATCATATAAAAAGAAAATGTTGGCGTAATTATTGGTTTAATCGCAATATAAATTACTTTTTAAAAGGTAATTTAGTATCTGATGAAAATTATAAAGAATTATATGATATTGTATTTAATAATGATATATTAGGCAAAATTTTCATGGATAATGGGAATTTAGAAATTGAAATAAAACCACACAATCAAGTTGATATAATACAATTATTTAAATCAAAAGTTTATCGACCAAAAAATAATAAATTTTCTATTGCCAAAAATCATTAAAATGAATATAAATATTTTTATACAACTTTTTTATAATCGAATGTTAAAAAGTATCATTAAAAATGAAAAAAATACAATTAAAGGATGTGCTTAATCATTGTAATATTATAGAATAAAAAATATATGTGTGTTAAAATATAAATTGGGAGGTTTAAAAATTATGGCAATGGTATTAGAAATTGATGAAAGATATAAAAATAAATTAAGAGAGGAAAATTTTAAAACAATTGATATTGATAAATTGCTTGCTTTATGTGAACTTGGTGAAAATTATCAATTATTTTGTTATGATTTAGAAAGGTTAATTAAATCCAAAAATAATTCAAATTTAGTAAGAAAACTATATAATGCTATGGAAGGAAAATCAACTATAGTATTAAAAATTTTAATGATCAAAAAATTTATTGAAAAATATCAAGATGTTATAGCAATAATGAATAAGTATGATTGTTTATATCAACTAACTGTTTTATGTTATGATCAAAAAGGTAATCGTGAAAAAAATTTAAGTGAAGATTATTTTTATCAATATCTTCAAAACCATAAGGAAGATATTGAGATGATAAAAGATGTATTATTAAAAATTAAAAATCTTGGATTTGATGAAATTAATCTTAATGAGGAATTTGATTTTTCTAAAAAAGAATACGAAGTTAATATATCAAAAGGCAAATTTTTTTGTAAAGAAAGATTTTCTTTTTTAGAAAATATGAAAATTATTCCTACATATTCAAATAATTCAATTAAATATAAAACAAATGATTCTTGTTATTGTATGGATTTAGAATATACTGATTTATGTTTAGGAACATCAAAATCGGATATAAGAAGTATAGAAATAAGTAATAATTTTAAAAATATAAAACTAAAAAGTTTAGTATTTGATCCAAAGAGATTACCAAATGAAATAACAGAATATTCTACTTTAGGGGCAATTTATGACCTATACGAAAATAAAATGAAAGAACATGAAAATTTACGATATTCTATAAATTTAAGTATGAATATAGATGATTTAAACACTTGTTTTGAAAACTTAACTCAATTTATTCGAGAAAATAAAAAGACGGAAAATTATCCAGAATTACTTGAACTATTAAGTCAAATTCAAAATAAATTAAAACAATTGCAGATATTTGGTACAAATTTGGAAGATCAAACAATTATTTCTTATGAAGATATAACAAAAGAATTAATTCGAAAAGAAAAACAATTACATTTTAATAATAAAAATAATAAATAAAAAAATACTTTTTTGGTAAAGAGGTAAGTTATGGAAAAGTATTTTGATTTTATAATATATTTAGCTTTTGAAGTTTTATTGAATTATGAAAATAAAAGATCTTTAACTATTGAAGAATTACATAATTATAGATTGAAATTATGTGAAATAATAGCAGATTTTTATAGTGATAAGATAATTGAAGATAAAGAATTAGTTAAATATTTAAAATATTTTATAATAATAAATAAAAATATGAGTAATAAATATGAAAAAAAATATCTAAAAAAATTTATAGAAAATAATGATGAACTATTTACACTTGAAAAAAATATAATTACTTTGAATGAAGAAATTTCATATAAAGAAATTCACCTTTTAAAGTTTGGATTAATTTCTACAGATGATACTTATGGTCAATTAATTTGTGGAGATCTTCTTTCCTTTTTTGATGATTTAGAATGTTTAAGTTTATTAAATATTTCGACAATAACAAATGATATAAAAAAATTAATAGAAGTAGAAAAAAATATTGAAAGAGAATATCAAAATTATAATGACTTGGATGCTAAGAATAAAATTAGAATTGGAATGTGTTTTGTTATTAATAAATTTTTACAAATAAGTAAAATGTCTCGTGAAAAATCTTTATGTTATGATAAAATTATAGACAATTGTAGTATTTCAGAAGATAACGAAATAATAAGTGAAGCAGTTCAATCAAATGAAGTTTATTTAGGTAATTTGGCAATTGATTTTGAATTAGAAAATAAATTTCAAAGAGCAATTTTTGGTAATGATAGTCTTGCTTTAGATCAATTAAAAGAATATAATGATGCACTATGGACATATAGAAAATTTGATGATTATGAAATTGATTTTGATGAAGAATTATTAATTGATGATGAAGAATTATTGATTGATGACGAAGAAGAATATGAAGAAGATTATGAATATATTGAAGAAGTGTATGAAGATGAAAGTGATAATTCTAAAAATTCAATTTTAATAGAAAATCATCAAAAAATAATAAAAATAAATTTAATATTTTATTTGAATTATATTAAAATTGTAGATAATTATCAAAACGAATTTGGTTTAAAAGATGATTTAGAAAAATGCAAAGCTAGATTACTTTTCTTATTGGATGCTTATGGTTATAATTTATATGAACAACAAAATTTGGAAACACTAATAGCAAATATTTCCATAAAAGGTATTGATCTAAAAAATGATTTTAACGATTTTTGTGTAATGTCAAAATTATTTTTGATTGATATTTTAAAGGAATATGTTGATGATGAATTAAATTTAAGAAAAATATTATTTGTAGCTAATTATTATAATTTAACTAAAGATAAAACAATTTTTGAACTTATAAATAGTTATAAAAATTCTGCTAATTATTTTAAAGTATGTAAAGCAATTTTTGGCGGTTATTATAATGACTTTGAAAAACCATTAAATAAAAATAAATTAAAGAAAAAAAATAGAAATTTAGAATAAGTAAATTGAAGGGTCAAAATGAAAAGTTTAGAAATTATATGTGTTGAAAATGAAAATGATCTTAAAGAATGTTTAAAAATAAGAGATGAAGTATTTATAAAAGAAAAGAATGTTCCAAAAGAAATTGAAGTTGATAATTATGATATTTTAAGTAAAATTTGTAACCACTTTTTAATTGAATACCAAAATAAAAATATTGGAACATTTCGTTGTGTTTATGAAGACGATGATACTATTAAACTTCAAAGATTTTGTTTAATTAAAGAATTTAGAAATTTAGGAATAGGTAGAAAAGCTCTTAATTATATTGAGAATTATTATAAGATGAAAAACATAAAATATATTACATTAAATTCTAAATATAATGTTTCAAAATTTTATGAAAAATGTGGATACAAAAAAAATTCTAAAATATTTATAGAAGCTAATGTTAAACATATTAAGATGAAAAAAAATATAATTTAAAATATTTTACAAAGAAATAAACTTTATGATATAATATTTTTGTAAGTAGGGTGGTTTGTTATGGATAAATATTTAACTTTAATTAATGAAATTTATGAAAATGTTAAAGATTTAGAAAAAGAAGAAAAAGAATTAGAAGAAAATTATTCATTATTTAAAAATGAAAAAAAAGAAGCCGAAAAAGAAATAGATGAATTTATTTGTCAAGCTAATGATTTAGACAAGGACATTAATAAAATAAAGGATAAACACGGCGACGATATTTATTTTGAACCAAAAGATTTGAAAAAAAGAAATAAAATATTTTCAATAATTAGAGGAGCAGTTTTTGCTTCAGCTGAAATATTTTTTCTAGTCATTTATCCTCTAATAACTGGTTTAAATGTGGTAGATAATGGAGATGTTTTTGGAGGAATTCCATCATTTCTTACATCAATCAGTTTGCTTGGAATAGTTGCAAATCCTATCTTTTATTTAAATAGAGATAATAAAATTGAAGAATATGCAGAAGGTTTAAGAAAAATAGAAAGAGATGAAAATAAACAAAATTCTATTAATTTAGAAAAAAGCAAAAAAATCGAAAAAGTAGATGAGTTAGATAATAAATTACAATGTTTATCAAAGGAAATTAATGATAAAAAAACTATAATAAACGATTTATATAAGAAAATTGATAAATTAAAAATGACAAGAAATAGTGAAATGAATCAAATGTTAGATGATTTATTAGAACAGAAACTTGATGCACAAGATGATTCAAAAGGAAATCCATATGTAATTAGAAAAACAAAAGCGGAAAAAAACTAATATTTAAATATAAGAACCAATCGAAAGATGGTTTTTTATTTTCAAAAATTTTCATAATTTTTTATATTTTTTTCTAATTGGTATATCGTTATGTTAAGTATAAAACAAAATTAAAAAAATCATGCATATAAATTTTTCTTTTTTTCATAATAATAATGGAGGAAATTATATGGAAAAAAAAGAAAACGATGTAAATGTATTAGATGAACTTAACAAAGGAGCATGCATGGGAATTGATGCAATTAATTTCATTATGGATAAAGTAGAAGATCAAAAGTTAAAACAAGTTTTAAAAGAACAATATAAAGATTATGAAAAAATATCAAATGAAATTTCTTCATTATACCCAGAATACAGTAAAAAAGAACCACATGAAACTAATGCAATTAATAAAGCGATGACTTGGTATGGTATTCAAATGAAAACTTTAAATGATAAAAGTAATTCTAAAATAGCAGAATTATTACTTCAGGGAACTAATATGGGTATTATTGAAGGAAGGAAATTACTTAATCATAAAAGTACTGACGAAAAAGTAAATGAACTTGTTCAAGCATATGTTGATATGCAAGAAGAAGCAGTAGAAAAATTAAAAACATTTTTATAAAGGTAAGATTTATTCTTACTTTTTAAATAGCTCAAAATATTTAGCATAAAATATTTTAGGAGGATATTTTATGTATAAATTAAATTCTTTACCATTTTTATATCAAGATTTAGAACCATATATTGATACGCATACAATTGGTGTTCATTATCATAAACACCATCAAAATTATTTAAATAAATTAAATTTATTACTTCAAAATAACAATTATGATTATCGTTATAATATATATGAACTTTTATATCATATTAATGAATTTAAAGAAAAAGACAGAGAAGATATTTTATTTAATTTAGGTGGAGTTTTAAATCACGATTTATATTGGAAAAGTATAAATCCCAATCATGAAGAGCCTAAAGGAAAATTAAAAGAACAAATTATAAAACAATATAGTTCATTAGAAAATTTTTTTACTTTATTTAAAGAAAGTGCTCTTAAATTAAAAGGATCAGGTTATACTTTTTTAATTTTAAAAAATAATGGAATGCTTGATATTATTAATTTATCTAATCAAGAGACTCCTTTATCTTTTGGCTATATTCCGCTTTTTAATATTGATATGTGGGAACATGCTTATTATTTAAATTATAAAAATGAAAAAGAAAAATATGTGGATAATTTTATAAATATTGCTGATTTTAATAATGCGAATAATATATTCAACAATTTGATTTAGCACTCATACTTGACAAGTGCTAAAAATATGATATAATGCATATTAGTAGTTTGTAAGGGAGGTAATAGTATGAATGGACAAAATCCTTATCAAGAAAATTTAGAAAATGTATTAGAAAAGTACGGAAGAGATATTGTACAAAGTGTTAAAGATGGTAAAGTTGATCCGGTAATTGGAAGAGATGATGAAGTCAGAAGTATTACGCGTATTTTATCTCGAAAGACTAAAAATAATCCTGTTTTAATTGGTGAACCAGGTGTTGGTAAAACAGCAATCGTTGAAGGTCTTGCTCAAAGAATAGTCAAAGGTGATGTACCAGAAAGTTTAAAAAATAAAACTATTTGGGAATTAGATATGGGAGCACTAGTTGCCGGTGCTAAATATCGTGGTGAATTTGAAGAAAGACTTAAAGCTGTATTAAAAGAAATAAAAGATTCTGATGGCGAAATTATTTTATTTATTGATGAAATTCATATGATAGTTGGAGCTGGCGCTCTTGAAGGAGCAATGGATGCTTCTAATATGTTAAAACCTTTGCTTGCTCGTGGAGAAATACATTGTATTGGGGCAACTACTTTAAATGAATATCGAAAATATATTGAAAAAGATGGAGCTTTAGAAAGACGTTTTCAAAAAATTCAAGTTAAAGAACCAACTGTTTTAGATACAATAACCATATTGAGAGGTTTGAAAAAACGATTTGAAGTTTTTCATGGAGTTAATATAAAGGATAATGCTTTAGTTGCAGCAGCCACTTTGTCGGATAGATACATTACATCTCGTTTTTTACCAGATAAAGCAATCGATCTTGTAGATGAAGCTTGTGCGACAATAAAAGTGCAAATTGACTCAGTACCAGTTGAGCTTGATACTTTAACTAGAAAAATAATGCAATTAGAAATAGAAAAACAAGCTTTAAAAAAAGAAAAAGATGAACTTTCCAAAAGAAGAGTAGAAGAAATAGATAAAACTTTAGAAAATTTAAAAATTGAAGAAGAAAAATTGCGTAATGATTGGCAAAAGGAAAAACAAATAAATGATGAAATAAAAGATTTAAAAAAAGAAATAGAAGATGCAAAATTCAAATTAGAACAAGCAGAAAATAACTACGACTTAAATGAAGCCGCTAAACTTAGACATGGAATAATTCCTAAATTAGAAAAAGATTTAGAAAATTTGCGTGCCGAAGATGATGATAAAATATTAAGTGATACAGTAACTGATGAATCAATTGCTTTAATTATTTCCAAATGGACTAATATTCCAATAGCTAAACTTGTTGGAAGTGAAAAAGAAAAATTATTAAATTTAAAAGAAAATTTACAAAAAAGAGTTAAGGGTCAAGATGAAGTATTAGATTTAGTAAGTGAAGCAATAAAAAGAGCAAGAGCTGGTATCAAAGATCCAAATCGTCCTATTGGTTCATTTATATTTTTAGGCCCAACTGGGGTAGGTAAAACTGAAGTGGCAAGAAGTTTAGCCTATGAATTATTTGATGATGAACGCCATATGGTAAGAATTGATATGAGCGAATATATGGAAGCACATTCCGTATCTCGTTTAGTTGGAGCTCCTCCGGGATATGTCGGTTATGATGAAGGTGGTCAACTTACGGAGGCAGTTAGAAGAAATCCTTATAGTATAATTTTATTTGATGAAATTGAAAAAGCTCATAAAGATGTATTTAATATATTATTGCAAATATTAGATGATGGTAGAATTACTGATGGTCAAGGAAGAACTGTAGATTTTAAAAACACAATAATTATTATGACTTCAAATTTAGGTAGCGAATATATTTTAGAAAATAAAAATGATGCAAAAGAACTAATTGATAAGGAATTAAAAATGACTTTTAAACCTGAATTTATTAACAGAATTGATGAAATTATTATTTTTAAATCCCTTTCTAAAGAGACAGTTTATGAAATACTTGATAAAATAATAAGGGATATTGAAAAGCGTTTAAAGGATAAAAATATAAAAATTAATTTAACAGATAAAGCTAAAAAATTTATTGTAGACTCTTCATATAATGAACAATATGGAGCTCGACCAATAAAAAGATTTGTAACAAATAATATTGAAAATTTACTTGCTAATGCCATTTTAAATGATGAAATCAAATTTGGAGAAGAGATAATATTTGATTTAAAAGATAATAATTTAATAATAAAAGGAAATTAAAAAAATTAATTTCTTTTTTTATGCTATAATTATTTTAGGAGGACTTTCAGAATGCAAAATAAATATAATAAAATAATAAATAAATTTGTACAAAAATGGCAAAAAGAAGAAAATATTGAAGGAATTATTATTTTTGGAAGTTATGTTAATGGTTTTTTCAATTCAACTAGTGATTTAGATTTTTTAATAATTTTAAATAATGAAGCTAAATGGTATGGAAGAGGATCAACAATAATCGATGGAATAACTATTGAATATTTTATAAATACTTTAAATAATTTTAAAAATGCCTTTAAAAGAGATTTTAATAATTATAATCCTGTCAATACAAATATGATAGCTAATAGTAAAATTTTATTTGATAAAAATAATAATGTAAAATTATTACAAAATGAAGCTTCAAAGTGGTATAAAAAAGAATATGAAAAAAAGGAAATTAATGAATTGAAGAAGTTGATTAGTTTTGCCGAAGATTTATTTTTAGAATTGGAATATTCTTATCAAAATAATGACGATGATTTTGCTATTTTATATTTTGAATTACTTAATAGAATAGTTAATTTATATCAAGTCTATAATAAATATGCACCTATCCAAAAAGAAAAAATGAATAAAATTATTAATGATAAAAAATATCAAAAAAATTACAAATATAAAGGAAAAATTAATAAAAGTTTACAAAAATATTTTAATGAATGTATAAATACTTTAAATAAAGAATTAATGTATAAAAATATAAAAACATTTTATGAATTTGTAATGAAAAGTATAGAAATTAAAAATTATCATGAATATTTAATTAAAAATGAAATACAATAATTTTTATAATAAGGAAAAGGTATGACTAATCAAAATTTAAAGAAAAAAGTATATCATAATATTAAACCAATTTATAATGAAGAATCTAAAATTTTAATCTTAGGTTCTTTTCCCAGTGTTAAATCCCGAGAAGTAAATTTTTATTATGCTCATCCGCAAAATCAATTTTTTAAAATATTAAGTAATGTTTTTAATGAAAAAATAAATGATAAAATTGATTTTTTATATAAACATAATATAGCTTTATGGGATGTAGTAAAATCTTGTACAATTGAAGGCTCAAATGATTCAAGTATAAAAAATATTGAAGTAAATAATATAGAAGATTTAATTAAAAAAAGTAATATTACAACTATTTTTACAACTGGGAAAAAAGCCTATAATTTATATCAAAAATATTTAGAAAAAAGAATAGGTATTAAAGCTATTTATTTACCATCATCTTCACCTATATATCAAAAAATGTCTATTGCTGAAAAAGTGGAGAAATATAAAATTATTTTAAAATATTTATAAAATAAAAAAAAGATGATATAATATAAGTAGATGCCGAAGTAGCTCAATCGATAGAGCAACTGAATCGTAATCAGTAGGTTGTGGGTTTGATTCCTACCTTCGGCACCAGATTGATAGAAAACTCGGACTTTTATAGTTCGAGTTTTAATATACTATAATTTATGATAAAATATGTATAGATTGAATTGATATATTTGTCAATTTAAAAAATAAACTTGCATATTGAAAAACAATATACATTGAATAAAAAGAAGGTAAATTATGAATATAAACGAATTAAATAATTTAATACAAAATGAAAAAATGAATGGCAATATTTCAGTAAAGCAAATAAGTGATGGATATCATACGTTTGAAGATTTATATAAGAATAGATTGATTTTATTTTGCACTTTATGTAATAGTAATCCTGATATATCTTGGAAATCAAAAAAACATTTTGATGAAAAAAATGATCCAATGTTTAATGGATGTTTTATTGCTGGGATTAACACACCAGAAGGAATCGCTACTTATCACTTTAAACTAGAATTTTGGGATTTATTCCAAATTTCAGAAATTGAAAATGCACCAAAATATGATAATTATGATAATAATGCTGTTTTGAAAAGAATTTATTCTTTAACAAAAAAACATGAATAAAACTGAATTTGGACTTCAATTCAATTATAATTTATATGAGCAAATTAGAAATAGTTTGCTTTTTTTGTAGTATAATTATTAAAATGTTAATTTTAGTTGACAAATTTCTAACTCAAACAGGTAGATTGCAACTAAAATAAAATGTATAATTTTAGTGTGAGGTGAAGAAAGTGAATAATTTAGGTGAAAGATTATTTAAACTAAGAAGAGATAAAAAATTATCTCAAGAAGAAGTAGCAGAAAAATTAAATGTTACTAGACAAACTATTTCTAAATGGGAAACAAATCAAAGTATGCCTGATTTTGATAAAGTTGTTCCTTTATGTGAATTATATGGTATAACTACAGATGAATTGTTTATTGAATTAAAAAGAAAAGAAACTTCTAAAAATACGGAATTTGTTATTGATTCAGCAGAAAAATTAAAGACAAGTAAAAAAGCAAAAGGAATAGCCGTTAGTATTGTATTATATTTTTTGGGAATTGTATGGATAATGATTTCAATTCCGGTTATGAATATGAATCCAATAGTTGCTTCTGCTATATTTTTACTTATTTGTGGAATAGCAACAGGTATAATAATCTATGTATGTATTAAATATAAAAAAATAAAAAATAAAGAAACAGAAGCTGATAAATTAAGAAATCAAATTTCAAATGTAGTAGCAATAATAGTTGCTATTATATACTTAATTATTAGTTTTAAGACTATGGCTTGGCATTTAACATGGATAATATGGGTAATATTTGGCTTGTTTGAAGAAATATTAAAATTAGTATTTATGTTAAGGAGCTATAAAGATGAAAAATAAAAAATGGATTATAACTTTAATTATTTTATTATCTATCATTATGATAGTCCTTTCAATATTTTTCGTTGGTCTTTTACAAAATGGTTTTAAATTTAAAGATTTTAGATTTGGATTACAAAATAGTAATGAATTAATATTAGATAAGATTTATGAAGAAAAATTTAATAATATTATAATAGATGCTACTGTAAATGAAATTTTTATAAAAAGATCTGATACGGAAAATATTAAAACTATAATTTATGGTGAAAAAGCTTATACTGCTGTAGAAACTAATCATGATACTTTAAACATTAAAACAAGTGAAAAAAATTGTATAGGATTTTGTTTTAATCAGAAATCGACCAAGATAGAAATATATTTACCAGAAGAATATGATGGAAATATTAATATAAAAAATGATTATGGTGATATTTTTATTGATGAATTTTTAAATACTAATATTGATATTAAAGAAGACTGTGGAGATGTTAAAATACTTGGTGGTAATATCGTTAAAATAGATAATAATTATGGTGATATAGAAATAGGAAAAGCTAATGTATCAAATATAAATGAAGATTGTGGTGATGTTGTAATTTCTAATACAAATGAAGCGACAGTAAAAAATAGTTATGGAGATATAAAAATTAATTCAGTTGATAATTACCTACATCTTGAAAATGATTGTGGGGATATAGAACTTAATAATATTAATTTAAAAAAAGATTCTTACATAAAAGATGATTATGGTGATATAGAAATAGGTAATACAAATGAATTGTTTATTAATGCTAAAACAGATTTAGGGAAAGTAAATATTAAAAATAATTATAATAAATCTAATATTATCTTAAAAATAGAAAATGATTGTGGGGATATAGAAGTAAATAATTAAAAAAAGTAAATAGTGAGTTTTTTATTAAGACTATAAGATAAAAGTAAACACAAAAAGATGTGTTTACTTTTTCTTTGGTACTATAATAAAAGCATAGAAAAGTCCTAATGTGTTATAAATTTTTTCTATAAGTAGTTCTATATTTCAAAACCCTACTTATTACAGTAAGTAGGGGATTTTTTATTTCATTTTTTCTACTAAATAATTTTTTATATCATTTGGTTTATTTAAACATTTAAATATAAATTGTCCTGATGCAGTATTAATATATATATTTCCATAATTAAATATTTTGCCAAATATAGATTGTTCAACTTTTACAGATGTAACTTTGTTGATAGGTGAATCTAATGTTTGAATATTAATTAAACCAGTTTTAGCAGATACTATTTTATCATCAATATTTAATTTTGTAGTTAGTATAATTATAAGTTTTTTCCAAATAGTAATAAAACCTATAAGTACGCACATTAACAAAATATCAGGAATTATTGCTAACCAACTTGTTCTTGAACTCATTTTTTACCTCCTTACAATTTTTATAAATTTATATAAAAACTTCTATACTAGCAAGTTTCTATCAAAAATTTAATATATTTATCAGCTTCATCTTCATATTTATATAGAAAGAAAATTATTTTTGTTTAATTTTGTTAATTTCATCTTTCAATATAAAAGCTAATTTTTTCTGTTTAGGAGAAAATATTGGTATTGTAAAAACAGAACCACTATTTTGAGTAATTTTAAGATTCCAGTTTCTTGGTTTCAATATTGGTGTATCTATTTCAATATTTGCTATTTCATTTATTTGAATATCAATATTTTTAGTTGTACTTTTAGAATTTAATATAGCTATTCCACCAGTTTTAATATTTATATAATTATCTATTATTTTTACATAAAATCTCTTATTTGATAAAGGACCAAATACCATTTCATTTTTCATTAATTTCCTCCAAATATTTTTAAATTTTATTTTCATTATATGAGGTTTATTATTTGTAGCTCTTAAAAATTTTAAATTAGCAGCAGGTACAATTTATTAGTTTTTACTTTTAGCTCACAATTAAATTATACCACTTTACAATACATATATCGAGGGGGAAATAATTTAGTAACAATGAAGATAAAATATATGGTATAATATTAAATAAATTACTTTTTGGGGATGAATATATATGATTCAAAGAATTTGGACAAAAAAAGAAGATGAATATATAAAAAATAATTTTGGAAATAAAACTTTTAGTGAAATGGCAAAACATATTGGTTGTGCAATAAAGACAGTTCAACGTAGAGCAAAAATTTTAGGCTTTGAAGTAGAAAAGAAAACAGTAAGAAGATGGAGTGATGAAGAAATAGAATTATTAAAAATAATGGCTCCAAAATATTTAAATAAAACTATAGCAAGAAAACTTAATCGCTCTATCAATGAGATAAATAAAAAAGCTAGAGAATTAGGAATTAAATTAATCTTTAAAAGGCCAGTGTGGAAAAAATGGAAAGTAAAATTTTTAAAAGAAAATATCAATAAATTATCATTATTAAAAATTCAAAAAGAATTAGAAGTAAATTATTCTCAAATTATCGAAAAAATTGAAGAACTTGGTCTTGAATATAACAATAATCTTTGGACTGAAGAAGAAATTAAAATATTAAGAGAATATGCTGATAAGTGTTATTATACTGAATTAACAAAAGTGTTGCCAAATAGAACGATTGGAGCTATTTCTGAAAAAGCTAGAGAATTAGGAATTAAAACAATATCTTCAAATACAAAATTAGATGATAAACAAATCAAATATATAAAAAATAATTGGGGTATTATTGCAGTTAATGATATGGCAAGAAACTTAGGTGTCAGTAGAGTAATGATTCAATCTCAGGCTAATAAAATGAATCTTCCAAAATTAGGAAATAATCCATATAAAAAATGGACAGAAGAAAAAATAATAAAATTAAGACAATTAGCTCCCAAAAAATCTATAACTGAATTAGCAAGGTATTTTAATACAACTAATGAAGCAATTATATACATATCACACAAAAACAACATTTGTTTAAACGATGATAAAATTCATTGGACTGAGGAAGATAATGCCCTTTTACGAGAACTATCTAAAACTTTAGATTTATCAGAACTAGCCATAAAAATGAATAGAACTACTAATGCTATTCGTTTGCAAGCCAGAAGACAAAATATAAAGTTAATACCAGATAAAAAATTTATGGATAGTGTATGGAGTGATGAAAATACTAAGAAATTGCAAATGTTAGTGGGTGAGGGTAAATCTTTGTTAGAAATTTGCCGTTTAATGAATAAAAAAGATACCACAGTGTTAAAAAAAGCTAGAGAATTAAATTTAGATATAAAAAAGGAAAAACAAAGAAGAAGATGGTCTAGCGAAGAAATGAATAGATTAAAAGAACTTTCTCACACTAAAAAAATAAGTGAATTAGTTAAAGAGTTAAATCGTACAAGTAGTTCAATAAAAACAATGGCTAAGCAATTAGGAATAACTTTAATACAAGATAGAAAAAGTTGGACAGAAGAAGAATATAAACTACTGGAAAAACTAACTATGGTCGATAAGAAAACTCCGAAAGAAATTGCGAAGATACTTGGAAGAACTGAAGATGCAATCATAATTAAAATAAACAGAAGAGGATTACAAATTCAAACAAATAACAAAAGATTTTGGACAAAGGAAGAGGAAACTTTATTATCTGATTTGTGGGGGACAGAATCGTTTGAAACAATTGCAAAGAAATTAAATAGAACTGTATCATCAATTAAAAATAAAGCAGCTTCTTTAGGTTTAGGAGCAGCAATAGAAAATAATTATAATGGTTTAACAATTAAAGATATCAGTGATTTATTAGGTATAAATATAAATACAATTAGTGTTGGTTGGATAGGGTTAGGATTAAAATATAAAGTTCAAAAAATATCAAAATCAAAAAGTTATAGATATGTAGAAATAAAAGACTTATATGAATTTTTAGAAAAAAATCAAAATATATGGGATAGCAGAAATTTAGAAAAGAATATTTTAGGAGTAGAACCTGATTGGTTAAAAGAAAAAAGAAAGTTAGATAAAGAAAAAAATCCAGATATGGAAAGATTAAATTTAACAAAACAACAATTGATACTGGCAAGAAAATTTTTTTTAGAATTACAAGAGGAACCAAAAGAATCAGAAGAATCAACTATTGACGAGAGAAATCCCCAGATATTTTTAAAAAGAGGTATAAAAAAATGAAACAGAAATTTTATTGGACTGAAGAAAAAGTAGAAGAACTAAAAAATATATGGAATACTAAATCATTGTATAAGATTGCTTCTGATTTTCATACAACAGAAGAAACTATAAGAGAAAAAGCAAGTGAGATTGGTTTAGAAGAATATAAAAGTAATCGTTGGACAAAAGAGGAAGAAAAGCTTCTTCGTGAATATTCAAAAAAATATGTTACAAAGACAATAGCCAAAAAATTAGGAAGAAGTTATTTAGCTGTTCAAAAAAAAGCTGTTAAATTAGGAATTGAATTACATTCAACCACTGATCCTTGGAAAAAATGGATGATAGATTACTTAAAAGATAATATTAATAAGCAACCTATAGGACAAATAGAATCAATGATTGGTTTAAGTTATCGTTCAATATTAACTAAATGTAAAGAATTGGGAATTGAATATAACAATAATCTTTGGACTGAAGAAGAAATTAAAATATTAAGAGAATATGCTGATAAGTGTCATTATACTGAATTAACAAAAGTGTTGCCAAATAGAACAATTGGAGCTATTTCTGCAAAAGCTTATGAATTAGGAATTAAAACAATATCTTCAAATACAAAGTTAGATGATAAACAAATTAAATATATAAAAGATAATTGGGGGAAAATTTCTGCTACAGAAATAGCAAGAAATTTAAAAATTAGTATTGGTATTTTAAATAGATATAAAAAAGAATTAAATCTTCCCAATACAGGACAACAAAAAAAGTGGACTGAAGATATAATAAGTAAATTAAGAAAAGATGCTAAAACGAAATCTAGGAATGAACTAGCAAAGAAGTATAAAACATCACCTACTCAAATTTCTAAAATTGCTAGCAAAAATAATATTAAATTAATTGATTCAAAAGTTGTATGGACTGATGAATTAGTTAGCAAATTAGAAAAATTAATAGACCAAGGATTAAAAATAAAAGAAATTTCAAAAGAAATGGATATGAAAGCAAATGCAATCAGACATCAAATTAGAAAAATGAAAGGTGACCTTGCTAATTCAAGTATGAGATGGACTGATAAGGATGTTAATAAATTAATTAACTTATCTAAAACACATACAACTGAAGAAATAGCTGAAATTCTTAAAAAAACTGAAAGACAAGTATATAATAAAGCAGTAAAACTTGGAATTCAAATAAATACAAATAAACAAAAAAAATGGACTGAAAAAGATACCCAAACACTAATAAATTTACATGATAGTTATGAACTTCATCTTATTTCAAAAGTTATGGGAAAATCTGAATCTGTTATTCGTAAAAAAGCTAAAGCTTTAGGTTTAGAATTGAAATATGAAAAGAGAAAAAGTTGGTCTTCAGCTGAAGAACAATTATTAAGAAAATATGCAAAAGATTATACAATAAATGAAATTGCATATCTTCTAGGGCGTACAACTTCATCAGTTAATGCGAAATTAAAATATATTGGAATTCAAGCAGTTCAAAGCTCGAAGTTTTGGACAAAAGAAAAGGAAAACGAATTAAAAAGGTTATCAGATAATTTTTCGATAGAAGAGATTGCTGAAAAAATGAATAAGTCTTATGAATCAATTGTTAATAAATTATATCAATTAGGAATAAGAGCCAAAAATTATTCTAACAAAAAATGGACAAAAGAAGAGGAATTAAAACTATTAGAACTGCTAACTTCCCATTCTTTATCTGAAGTTGCCGAAATATTAGAAAGAAGCGAAGAAGTAATAATTGTAAAGGCAATTAGGCTAGGATATAATATTGATTTAAAACATAAAAATTGGACAAAGGAAGAAGAAACTTTATTATCTGATTTATGGGGTTTAGAATCAATAGAGAATATTGCAAAGAAATTAAATAGAACTGTATCAGCAATTACAAATAAAGCAGCTTCTTTAGGTTTAGGATCTGCGATAGAAAATAATTATAAAGGTTTAACAATTAAAGATATTAGTGATTTATTTGGTGTAAATATAAATACAGTTAGTGTTGGTTGGATTGGGTTAGGATTAAAATATAAAGTTCAAAAAATATCAAAATTAAAAAGTTATAGATATGTAGAAATAAAAGACTTATATGAATTTTTAGAAAAAAATCAAAATATATGGGATAGCAGAAATTTAGAAAAGAATATTTTAGGAGTAGAACCTGATTGGCTGAAGGAAAAGAGAATTAAGGATAGATTATTGCCAGTGGGTGAGTTTGGAATAGAAAGTTTGACAAAACAACAGTTGTTGTTAGCTAAACAATATTTTTTAGATTCAGAACAGGTAAAGGAAACTAATGAACATAGTGAAAATGAAATTGAATCTAGATTAGTTAATATAAAAGATATTAAAAAAAAGTGATTGCTATAAAAAAATAAAAGTTTACAGATAAGGAAATACAATATATAATAAACAATTAGGAAAAAACATTGATTAGAAATACCTACCGGTGCTAAAGTTGAAGATTTAGCTTTTCACAAGAAAATGATAAAATTAAAAAAATGGTGGTGAAAGTAATGGCTAAAGTATTATCATTGGATGAAACAAAAAAATATTTAATAGCATGGCGAGAACATGCTGATAAAGAAGCATTAAAAGCTTTAGTGATTTATAATGGCGGATTAATTGGATTTTTTGCTGGTAAATATTTAAATAAAGGTCTAACTTTTGATGAATTACAATCTGCTGGTAATGCTGGTTTAATAAATGCAATCAATAAATTTGACTATAATGAAAAAGCAATAGAAGCATTTAGTTCATATATTTCTATTGCAATTGAAAATCAAATAAGGTATGAATTAAGAAAATATAACAAACATAGTCAAGTACTAAGCCTTGAACAACCAATAGGTCAGAATAAAGATGGCGATGAAATGAAAATAGAAGATATTGTTAGTACTGATGCTGAACAATTAATAAAAGATGTAATATCTGAAATGAAAATAGATATTGTCCGAGAATCTTTGCAATGTTTGACATCTAGAGAACAACAAATAATTTTATTACGATATGGTCTTGATGATGTACATAAAAAAACACAAGAAGAAGTAGCAGAGATATTTGGATGTTCTAGATATAAAATTGCTAAACAAGAACAAAAAGCATTAGTTAAAATGAGACATCCTAGAAACACAAAAAAATTAAAAGATTTTATAGATGAATAAAATTAAAATAATGTTGTTTATTATAAATTATAATAATTTCGAATGTAAAGAATTTATCTTTAAAATATTTTAATTTATGATAAAATATTTATAGAATGTAATTGATATATTTGTCAATTTAGAAAATAAACTTGCATATTGAAAAACAACATGCATTTGATATTTTTTCTAAGGAGCTGATAGTTATGAAACCTATAATTAGAAAAAGAAAAATAGAAGATTCAGATGAATTGGCGCATTCTATTGCACTTGTTTGGAATACAACATACAAAGGAATTGTTGATGATGATTTTTTAAAAGGGTTATTAGATAATGAAAATAAAAATGCTGAAAGATTAAAAAATAATATAAATGACCAATCAAATTATTATGTTTTAACTTTACAAGACAAAATAATTGGCTGGATTGATTATACATTAGATAGTGACAAATATGAAAATGCAGCTGAAATACATTCTTTATATATTTTAAAAGAATATCAGGGAAATGGTTATGGCAGATTGTTATATAATTATGCTGTTAAAAATATTATGAAAAAAGGAATAAAAAAATTAATAATTGGATGTTTAGATGGTAATCCTTCTAATGATTTTTATAAACATCTTGGTGGAAAGTATATAGGTAATCATTTATTTAGAGAAGAATATATTGAAAATATTTATTTATTTGAATTATAAAGTTGTAAATATACTTTTTTACTCCCACTGGATTGATAGGAAATACGAATTTTTCTAGTAAAAATTAAAAATGAATTTAATAAATAAAAAAGAGGTAATACTATGTGGGGAGCAATTATTGGAGATTTGGCTGGCTCAGTATATGAATATGAGCAAACCAAAAAAATAACAAAATTAAAACCAGTTAATCTTATCTGTGAAAAGAGTTTTTATAGTGATGATACCATCTTAACAATTGCTATCCTTGATAGTATTTTAAATAATAAAGATTATACTTTTTATTTAAAAAAATATGCTAAAGATTTTATGAATTATAAACCTAATTTTAGTCCATATTTCAAAAGTGCTTTTTCACCTAGATTTGCAAACTGGTCGCAAAATAATAAAATTGGCAATAGCGTTGGCAATGGAGCTATGATGAGAATATCGCCAGTTGGTTATTTATTTAATACTAAAGAAGAGATAATTGAAAATGCAGTCAAAGCTACAATTCCTTCACACAATTCTCCTGAAGCTATACATAGTGCTGTTATAGTTTCGTTAATAATCTATTATTCACGAATAGGATTAACAAAAGAAGAAATAATAAAAAAATTGAATTTAAAATATGAATACAAACCTTTCACAAAATTTAATGTTACTTGTAAGGAAACTATTAATAATTGTTTATATGCATTATTTGATTCAAATTCATTTGATGAATCATTAAAAAAAGTAATTTCTTATGGAGGAGATACAGATACAAATGCTTGTATAGTTGGTTCAATGGCAGAGGCATTATATGGAATTTCTAGTGAATTAATAGAAGAAGCAAAGAAAAAACTTCCCAATGATTTTAGTAATTTATTAGATAAAGGTTACTCTAAAGTTTTAAAAAAATAATAAAAATAAAAGGTAGTAAAACAAATTTAAATATTTATGTTTTTATTTTGTAAATGTAAAAATAATGTAAAAACATTGTGTAAAAATAGTGTAGGATTATATCTTTACTTTTTACTAAAAATGTTATATAATATATGCAACAACAAGGGGAAACATTTTGACTATAACATATAATAATTAAGGAGGATTATTTATGAATAATATTTTAATTAAAACAATGATAGGTTTTCTATCACTTGGAGCTGTAACAGGTGCAGGTGTTTTAACCAAAAATTATACTGATAACGCCCAATTAACTAATATTGCTAAAGCCGACCAAAAGAATTCTTATTTAGAATATGTAAAACAAGAAAAATTACAAGCAGAAAAAGAATTAAATGAAGCTAAAGAGGCTAAAGCAAAAGCCGAAAAAGAAGTAAAAGATGCTGAAGAAACAATTAATAAAGCTTCTAAAGAGAAAGAAGAAGCTATGCTTGAACTAAAAAATGCAAAAACACCCGAAGAAAGAAAAATAGCACAAGAAAAAATAGATGCTGCAACATCAAAACTAGAGCAAGCTAAGAAAACAAAGAAATTAGCTGAAAAGAAAGTAGAGGAAGCAAGTAAAACAGTAGAACAAAAAGAACAAAATAAACAAAATATTGAAGAAAAACTTGCTGCCATAGAAGAAAATGAAAATAAACCAACCCAAAATACTTCAAGCAAAAAATCTGCATCTAATTCAAATGTAAATAATAATAAAACAACAACAAAACAAAAAGAGGAAGAAGAACAAGGATCAAAATATGATCTTAGTAATTATCCAGATATATTAAATAAAATAAATGAAGAAACTAAAAGACAAGAAAAAGAAATAAGAAAAGAAGCTGAAAAGAAAACAGTTGAGTTCCACTTCTATAGTACAAACAAAACATTACCAATCCGTTGTACAGAAAGCTTCTGTGGTGATAGTGGACACATTTGGTTTATTGAAGTAGAATGTGATTTAAATAAATGCGAAGGATTTACAGATTCTAGAACAGGTTCAAAAGTTGGTACTTTATTAATAGCAAGACGTGCTGATATAACTAGTATTACACTTACTGCACCAGCTGCAAAATATGGATATAAATTTATGGGTTGGGAATTGATATCTTCAAGAAAAGCAGTTTCAAACGAGCTAGGTGAAGGTGTTCTTTCAGGTAAATATATAGCAACATATGAAAAAGCTTAATTATTGAATAGTCTAAAATTAAAAAACAAGTATTAAAAAATTTGAACACTAAAAATACTTGTTTTTTAATTAATATAAAAATAATAAGGTGTTTAAATGAATACAGTAAATAATAAAATTTTTAACTGCAATAAATAAATATCAAACTCAGACTTTTATAGTTTGAGTTTTTAAATTTTTTAGTTTATGCTATAATTTTTATAGGTTAAATTGATATATTTGTCAATTAAAGAAAATACACTTGCAAATTGACATAATCAATTTACTGAAAGAGGAGAAAAAAATGGATATAAAATATATAAATAATGATTATCAATTCTTATATCGTGTATCTTGTGTTATTTTTAATAAAGACAAAAATAAAGTTCTTTTATTTAATTGTGAAGGACGAGATATTTATTTGTTACCTGGAGGTAAAGCCACACAAAAAGAAGAAAGTTTACAGGCATTAAAAAGAGAAATAGAAGAAGAACTTGGTTATAAAAACTTAAAATATTCATTCCTAGCTATTAGCGAAGAATTTGTCGAAGATAAAGGGTATTATAATCAGCAGATTAATTTGATATATCAAGGAATTTTTGAAGGTAATATCGATAAAATTAAATTTAAAGGACTCGAAGGTGATTGGATTAATTTTGAATGGATTGATGTAGATAAAATTAATAATTATAAAATTTTTCCGAGTGAAATAAAGAAAGCAATAATTAATCCAAATAAAATATATCATTTTGTTGAAAATCTAACCAAATAAAGTGGTACCATTGATATTTCTATTCAAACTTTATCGAATATTGATATATTTTTCAATTAAGAAAATCATATTCTGAAAGGAAAAATTAAATATGAAAAAAACAGCAATAACAATAAAAGATAATGAAAAATATTTAAGACAAGTTTCTTCTAAAGTTGATTTAAATGATAAGGAATTGAAGAATGATATTAATGTATTAGCAGAATATTGTAAAGAAAATGGTGTAATGGCAATGGCTGCTGTACAACTTGGAATTTCCAAAAGACTTATATATATCAAAAATACAAATTTAGATATTATTAATAAAATCCAAAAAAATGAAACTACAAAAGATGAAGAAAATTACAATGAATCAAGACTTTTAATAAATCCAGTTATTATTGAAAGATATGGTCTCACTGATTATTGGGAAGCATGTGCCAGTTGTTTGGACTTTATGGGACATGTAAAAAGGCCATATAAAATTATAGTTGAATATCTTGATATTGATGGAAAAAAACATAAAGATATTTTTGAAGGACTTGAATCTACTGTTTTATCACATGAGATGGATCATCTAGATGGAATATTACATATGGATATAGCAGATGAAGTATTGGAAATGGCAGAAGAAGATCGTAAAGTTTTTAGACAAACACACCCGTATAATATTGTATCCAAAATTGGAAAATATCAAGATTTATTGCAAAATAATTCTGAAAAAAATTAACAAAGTAATATTTAGAGGCTTGTTGTATTTTTTTAGGCAGCAATGACAATATAGAAAAAAATACTTTTTAGGTCATTTTGATATACTTATCAAAATACCTAAGAAGTTTTTATTTTAAAGAAAATTAATTTACCTAAATAATATACCATTCTTAAAAAAGATTTTAACTTAAAACAAAAAAATTAAAAAAATTTTAAAAAAAGGGTTGACAAATAAATATGTTATTAATATAATGTTAATAACAGAAATGAAAAAATCTGTTAAATTTTAACATCATTGATATTAACAAAATGTTAAAAAGAGAAAGAAGGAGATTATATGAAAATAAAAAATAATGAACAAAAAAAGGAACAATTAGAAAAAATCAGAAAACTACTTATTACTATTGACATGGTAAATGGCTTTGTTAAAAAAGGAGCATTAGCGCAACCATCAATTATGCGAGTAGTACCAAGACAACAAGAATTATTAACTGAATTTGAAAAAAGAGAAGATGCTGCAAATGTAATTGTTAGAGATGTACATGATAAAGATTCAGCTGAATTTCTTACATTTGGAGAACACTGTGTTAGAGGAAGTGGGGAAGAGCTAATTATTCCAGAATTAGAAAAATGGTATAAAAATGCTTTTGATTTTGAAAAAAATTCAACTAACTTTATGATAGCGCCTCAAGTTATTCCCTTTTTTGAAAAATTAACCAATTTACAAAGTGTGGAATTTATGGGTTGCTTATCAGATAAATGTGTAATAAATGGTGCTATTACTTCTAAAAATTATTTTGATCAATTTAATCGCAATATTGAAGTTGGCGTACATGCTGATGCTATTGATACTTATAGTGCCCCTGGACGTGAAGCAGATGAAGTAACAAAAAGAGCCCTTCAAAATATGGAAGAAAATGGCTTAAAAATTTATAGAAAAAATAAGAGGTAAAAGGAGATGTAATTATGAAAATATATAATGGATATGAAAGATTAGCAAGAAATTATACAATGTTAACTGATGAATATGAATATACAATGTCTAATGTTTATTTTAAAGTTAGAAAGAATGAAGAAGAAGCAGTATTTGATGTATTCTTTAGAGAAGTACCTAATAATGGTGGATATGCTATTATGGCCGGACTTGATAAAATAATACCATTTATTCAAAATTTAAAATATAATGATATAGATTTACAAACTTTTAGAAATAAAGGTTATAGTGAAGATGTCATAAATTATTTTAAAAATTTTAAATTTACTGGTGATATATATGCTATTCCTGATGGAACTCCCGTATTTCCAAATGAGCCAATTCTTACTGTAAAAGCTCCATTAATTGAAGCCCAAGTTTTAGAAACAGCAATTTTGGCAATAATAAATGGTGCTATGGAACATGCTACAGGGGCTAGAAGAATTATAGAAGCGACTCCAAAGGGAGTAGGTGTAATGGAATTTGGAGCCAGAAGAGCCGATGGATGTGAAGCAGCAATTGATGCCTCTATTTATGGAATTATGGCTGGATGTGTGGGAACAAGTAATAATCAAGCAGCTAATATGCTTAATATTAAACCTATGGGAACAATGGCACATAGTTATATTGAATCATTTGATTCTGAATATGAAGCATTTAAAAATTATGCTCAAACATTTCCGAATAATTGTACACTATTAGTAGATACATACGATACTTTAAAAAGTGGAGTGCCAAATGCAATTAAAACATTTAAATATATGAAAGAAAAAAATATTTTAACAGATAATATTGGAGTAAGAATTGATTCAGGAGATCTTGCTTATCTTTCAAAACAAACTAGAAAAATGTTTATAGAAAATGGATTTCCTCAAGCAAAAATTTGTTTAAGTAATGGTCTTACTGATAAAACTATTCAATCATTAATTAGTCAAGGAGCCGAATTTGATTCATTAGGTGTTGGAGATAATATTTCTAAACCAGATGGAAGAATGGGTTGTGTATACAAAGAAGTTGCGCTTAAACAAAATGGCATAATGATTCCTAAAATTAAAATCAGTAATGATGTTGCAAAAGTTCTTAATCCCGATTTCAAAAAATTATACCGCGCTTATGATAAAAAAACAGGATATGCAATTGCTGATATCATGACAAGACAAGATGAAAAAATAAAAAAAGACAATTTAATAATTATTAGTCCAAGTAACTTCTTAAAATCAACGATGATTAATGATTTTGAACTTGTGGAATTGCAAAAACCAATATTTATAAATGGCAAATTAGTTTATGATGATCCAGATATTTTTAAAAAACAAAAATATTGTAATGATCAAATGGCTACTATTTATGAAGAAGTAAAACGAATTGAAAATCCTCATATATATTATGTTGATGGAACAAAAGATTATGTCGATTTTAAAAATGATATGATTATAAAAACTAAGAAACAAGCACGAGGTGAATAATATGCGGAGTGAAAAATTATTAGAACTTAAAAATTTAATTGAAAATTTAAAAATAGTTGACCTTAAAAAATCAACTGAAAAGCCAAATTTTTTAAAAGTTGAAACATATAATTGTACTTTAAATAATGGTAAAACTATTAAAAGAGAAAAATTAATTAAAGGAGAAAATGACGGAAGTGCGGCGGTAATCTTACCTCTTACCAGAGAAAATAATGTGGTTTTAACTGTTGAGCCTAGAGTTTTTACTAAAAATACTGTCGGAATAGGAATTCCTGCTGGTTATATAGAAAAAAATGAAAGTGGCAAAGAGGCTGCTTTAAGAGAATTAAAGGAAGAAATAGGTTATGTACCATCTAAAATAATTTCGCTTGGTGGATTTTATCAAGATGAAGGTTGTAGCTCTGCTTATAATCAATTATTTTTAGGCCTTGATTGTGAAAAAAAATATAATCAAAATTTAGATCCCGGAGAATTTGTAAAATATTTTGAATGTTCTTTTGAAGAGGCATTAGAATTAATTGATATGAACTACATAGAAGGAGGAAATACTTTAACTACTTTTGCAAGAGCTAAAAAATATGTTAGAATAGAAAAGATAAGGAGGTAAAATTATGAAAGAATTTGGTTTTATTAGAGTGGGAGCATCGGTACCAAAATTAAAAGTAGCAGATACTATATTTAATACCGAAGAAATAAAAAAACAGGTTGATCTAGCTATCTCTAAAAATATAGATATATTGACTTTTCCCGAACTTTCTATTACGGGATATACTTGTAATGATTTATTTTTACACAATACATTAATTGATAATACTTTAAAATCTTTAAAAAATTTAAAAGAATTTTCAAAAGAAAAAAATATTGTCTTTATTGTTGGCGCACCTATTAAAAAAGATAATTGTCTTTTTAATACAGCTGTAGTTATAAATAAAGGAAAAATTTTAGGTATAATTCCTAAAACTTATATTCCAAATTATAATGAATTTTATGAAAAAAGATGGTTTGCTTCTTCTAAAAAATTAATAACTAATGAAATTAATTTATTTGGTGAAAATATTCCATTTACCACAAATATAATATTTGCTGATAAAAATATAAATGAAAATAAATTTGCGATTGAAATTTGTGAAGATTTATGGAGTGTCTTTCCACCTAGTAATAATCATGCTTTAAATGGTGCAAATATTATATTTAACTTATCAGCTAGTAATGAAATTATTGGTAAATATGAGTATCGTAAAGATCTTGTTAAAATACAATCAGCTAAAACTATATCGGCTTATGTATATTCATCTTGTGGAATAAATGAAAGTAGTACAGATATATTATTTTCTGGATCAAGTATGATTTATGAAAATGGTAGTTTACTTAAAGAAAATAATCGTTTTGATTTTGAAAGTAATTTAATATATGCTGATGTAGATGTTAAAAAATTGGCTAATGATCGAGTTCAAAATATAAGTTATATGGATATTGTTAAAGATACTTCTTACCAAACTATTTATTTTGAAAGTTCAAATAAAAAACAAGAATTAAAAAGAATTTACTCTAAAACTCCCTTTATTCCTTCTAATGAATTAGTAAGACAAAAAAGATGTGAAGAAATACTAAATATTCAAAGTAGTGCCCTAGCAAAAAGATTAAAACATACAGGAATTTCGAAAACAGTTATTGGGATATCAGGAGGACTTGATTCAACCTTAGCTTTCTTAGTTATAACAAAAGCATATGAAAAATTAGGAATAGATAATAAAAATATTATTGCTGTAACACTTCCCGGTTTTGGAACTACGGACAGGACTTATAATAATGCTATTGAATTAATAAAAAGTTACAAGGCTACTTTAAGAGAAATAAGTATTAAAGAAGCATGTATAACCCATTTTAAAGATATTGGCCATGATATAAATAATCTTGATATAACTTATGAAAACTCTCAAGCTCGAGAAAGAACGCAAATATTAATGGATTTGGCTAATAAAGAAAATGCTTTAGTAATTGGAACAGGAGATTTATCGGAATTGGCCCTTGGATGGTGCACTTATAATGGTGATCATATGAGTATGTATGCCGTAAATTCAAGTATCCCTAAAACTTTAGTTAAATACTTAGTAAAGTTTGTAGCCGATACCCAAAAAGAAAATATCAAAAAAGTTTTATATGACATCTTAGATACCCCAATCTCCCCAGAACTTTTACCACCAACTAAAAATGGAAAAATAAAACAAATTACCGAAGATAATGTAGGTCCATATATATTACATGACTTTTATCTATATCATTTTTTAAGATATAAAGCTAGTCCTAAAAAAATATTTGAACTTGCCAAAAATACTTTTAAAGATGAATATGAAAATGAAGAAATTCTAAAATGGCTCAAAGTATTTATTAAAAAATTTTTTACTCAACAATTTAAAAGAAGCTGTATGCCTGATGGAGTGAAAGTAGGAAGTATAACTTTATCTCCACGAGGTGATTTACGACTTCCAAGTGATGCATCTTATAGTGTTTGGATGGAAGAATTGGAAAACATAAATAATAATAAATAATTATTGTAAATTGTTTTGATAATTAAAAAAAATTATGCTACTATAAATTATAGTGGTGATAAAAATGAAGTTATAGCTAAAATTTACTTTAAAAGAGAATATTAAGGGCCAAAAATTAACAAATGGGTAAAGGATGTATTGTATGGAAAATTTAAAAATTATTATTCTCGATAATATAAAAGAATTAGGAAATAAAGTAAATGAAGAGCTTAAAAGAATAAATAAAGTAAAAGAAGATTATATTCTACCAATTACACGCGATAGATTTAGTAATGGAGAAGGAAAAGTTAAAATTAATGGTACAGTTCGCGATAAAGATATATATATAATTTCTGATGTAGGAAATTATGATACTACTTATCAAATGCATGGTCATACTGTTTATATGTCTCCAGATGAACATTTTCAGGATATAAAAAGAGTAATATCCGCTATAAGTGGCTATGCTTCAAAAGTTACTTTAATAATGCCTTTATTATATGAATCAAGACAACATAAAAGAAAAGGAAGAGAATCTTTAGATTGTGCTGTTGCTTTAAGAGAACTTGAAACTTTAGGAGTAAATCATATTGTTACTTTTGATGCCCATGACCCAAATGTTGCTAATGCTATTCCTAATCTTCCTTTTGAAAATTTTTATGTCGCTCATGATATTTTAAATAAAATTATTGAAAAAGAAGATACAAATAATATTTTTGTTATAAGTCCAGATATGGGAGCGATGGAAAGAGCAAGATATTACGCGGAAATTTTAAGATGTGATGTTGGCGTATTTTATAAAAGAAGAAATTTAAATGTAGTAGTAAATGGAAAGAATCCTGTAATTGAACATGTTTATTTAGGAGCAGATGTAAAAGGAAAAGATATTATAGTAGTTGATGACATGATCGCTTCTGGTGCTTCCATGCTTGAGGTCGCTTATGATTTGAAAGAAAGAGGAGCTAATAAAATATTTTTAGTTTCAACCTTTTCCTTATTTACAGAAGGAGTGGAAGTATTTAAAAAAGCTTATGAAGCCAAGTTATTTAATAAATTATATTCTACTAATTTAACTTATGTTCCTGAAAATATAAAAAAAGAAGAATGGTATGAAGATGTCGATTGTTATGAAAGACTTAGTAAAATAATTGATACAATGCATAAACAAGAATCATTAAAATCTATCTTTGCTTTAAATAAAGATATGTTAGAAAAAGTAAAAAAGGAAATAAAATGAAAATAGGAATATTTGGTGGAAGTTTTAATCCTCCCCATAAAATGCATATAGATATTGCCCTAAATTTAATAAATAAAAAATATGTTGATAAAGTTATTTATGTACCAACAGGCAATCAATATAAATATAAAAATAATTTAGTCCAAGATAAATATCGTTATGAAATGTTAAAAATCATTGCAAATAAACATTCCAATATCGACGTCAGTGATTATGAATTAAAAAAACATGTTGTATATACTTGGGAAACCTTAGATTATTTTAAGAAAAAATATCCTAACGATAAAATATATTTTATTTGTGGAACTGATAATTTAAGTTATATCGATAAGTGGAAAAATGGACTAGATATTCTTAAAAATAATAAAATAATTGTCATTAAAAGAAATACAGATAATATTGATAAAATATTAATAAAATATAATAAATTTAAAGATAATATAATTGTATCAGATATTGAAGAAAAAGATATTTCTTCAACTCAGATTAGAAAATGTTTAAAAGAAAAAAATAGAGAATTTTTAAATTTAATTGATAAAGATGTTTTAGATTATATAAATAAAAATAATTTATATTAAGATTTACAAATTGAAGAATAAAAGGAGAATAATAATGAAAGAATTAATAGAAAAGTTAACAATAAAAAATAAAACTATATCAACTATGGAATCGTGTACCGGCGGTGCAGTTGCTAATGAAATTACTAATTATGAAGGTGCTTCCGAAGTTTTAAAATATTCTTGTGTTACTTATTCTAATGAATTTAAAATAAAAATGGGGGTAAAAAAAGAAATAATTGATAAATATTCAGTTTATAGTATTCAAACGGCTGAAGAAATGAGTAAAAATATAAGTAAGTTTACAAATTCTTCTTATGGTGTTGGAGTAACTGGTAAATTAAATAGAGTTGATAAAAAAAATCTTTATGGTGATGACAATACTGTTTTTGTAAGCATTTATGATCAATATAACAATAAATTTTATAATGAAATAATTAATGTCACAAAAACTAATCGAAAAGAAAACAAAGAGGTAATTGTTACAAAAATAACTGAGATGTTGCTAGAATTATTATAGGAGTGATCTTATGAAAAAAATTAGTAAAATAAAATTATTTTCTAATAATACTTTAAAAGCGCAAGAAACATTAAAAATTATTGAAAAAAAACTAATTGCTAATAATTTTTTTATAGTTGATGAGGGATATGATTTAGCTATTGCCATTGGTGGAGATGGCTCATTTCTACGAATGGTAAAAGAAAATAATTTTAATAGTGATATATATTATATCGGCATAAATGCTGGAACATTAGGTTTTGCCCAAGAAGTAAATATTGAAGATATAGATGATTTTATAAAAGAACTAAAAAATGACGATTTTAAAATTGATAAAATAGGAATTCAGGAAACAGAAATTAAAAATAATGATGGTGTATCAAAATTTTATTCTTTAAACGAAATTGTCATTAGAGAAAAAGATTTAAATACGGTTTTTTTGAATATAATGATTGAAGATGTATTTTTAGAAAAATTTGTTGGCGATGGAATTTTAATTACAACATCTTTTGGCTCAACAGCGTATAATCTTTCATTTGGGGGAAGTATAATTTATAATACTTTTCATACTTTACAAATTACTCCCGTAGCGCCTCTTAACAATAAAACTTATCGTTCTTTAATTAATTCTGTAGTTATACCTGATGAAAAAATTATTAAAATAGTACCAAACTCTGATAAAAATAATTTACTTATTACAATTGATGGAGAAAATAAAATATATAATGATGTTGCCGAAATAAAAACTTATGTTAATAAAAAAAGAATTAAATGTCTGAGAAGAAAAGATTATGATTTTTCTAAAAAAATAAATGAGAAATTTTTGAAATAAATATGGTATAATTTATTTAGTAGGTGATATTTATGGATGGAAAAATTTATAATTCAGAAGAAGAATTTTTAAAAGATTATGATTCGTCTTTATATGATAAATTATCTATTACAACTGATATTTTAATTTTAAGTGTATCTAATGAAGAAACAGGTAACTATCGTAAATTAAGTGATAAAAAGTTTAGTGTATTATTAGTAAAAAGAGATAATTATCCATTCAAAGATAAATGGTGTTTACCTGGAGGATTTATTAAAATAGATGAAGGTTTAGAAGATGCTGCTAAAAGAATTTTAAAAAATGAAACTAATCTTCAGAATATTTATTTAGAACAATTATTTACTTTTGGCGATCCTAAAAGAGATCCGCGAATGAGAGTTGTTTCTACATCATATATGGCATTGATTGACAAAAATAAATTAAATGAGAAAATAACTAAAAATGCCTCTTGGTTTAATATTAATTTTACCGAAGATGAAAAAAGAATTAATGTTACCTTGGATAATGGATATAAACTTATTAAATTTGCCATAAAAAAAGTTTTACGAGATAAATCAACAGATAGATATGATTATATTATTGAAGAAAATGATTCTCTTGCTTTTGATCATCCTAAAGTAATAGTAAGTGGAATTTCTAGACTTAAAAATAAGTTAGAATATACTGATATAGTCTTTAATATGATGCCTAGATATTTTACTTTAGGAGAACTTCAACAAGTATATGAAGTTATTTTAGGAAAAAAATTACTTGCCCCAGCTTTTAGAAGAATTATTGCGGGTAAAGTATCCAAAACTGAAAAATATAAAACTGGTGAAGGACATAGACCATCTGTTTTATATGAGTATAAGAAAAATAATTAAAAAAGAGGAATTTAATGATTTATTTAAAAAAATTTAAATTATTAAGCGAAGACGATGAACAAAATATAGAAGATCGTCGAAGAATATTTAATAGCTATTATCCCCTTAGTATATTTTGGAGAAAAGGACTTCAAGAACTAGAATTTTCTAAAATAACAATTATAAGTGGCTCCAATGGTAGTGGAAAATCTACACTTTTAAATATAATTGCCGAAAAAATTGGGGCAGCAAGAAAATCTAAAATTGATAAAGGTAGTTATTTTTCTTTATATGTTAATAGCTGTAATTTTGAGATGAGCATGGAAAAGCCGATAGAAATAAAAGTATTAACAAGTGATGATATTTTTGATTATCTTTTAAATATAAGAAGCATTAATAGTGGCGTAAATAATAGAAAAGAATATTTAACTAACGAATGGTTAAATTTAAAATTTAATAAGGAAAGTAATTCTATTGAAAATTATGAAGAACTAAAAAAAGTTAGTGATGCTAAACATAAAACAATGTCTAATTATATAAGACAACATTTAGGTAATAATAATATAATTGAACAATCGAATGGAGAATCTTCATTGTTATTTTTTGAAAATGAAATAAAAGAAAGTGCTATTTATATATTAGATGAACCAGAAAATAGTTTATCAGCCGAAAATCAATTAAAACTTAAAAAATTTATAGAAGATTCGGCTCGTTTTTATAATTGTCAATTTATAATATCAACTCACAGTCCTTTTTTACTATCCCTTAATGATGCTATTATATATGATTTAGATTCTAATCCTGTTAATGTCAAAAAATGGACAGAAATAAAATCAGTTCAAACTTATTATAATTTTTTTAAAGACAATCAAAATGAATTTAAAAATAATTAGAAAATGAAGTGATAAATAGTGAATAGATGTTCTTGGGTAGATTTAAATTCCGAAATTTATATAAAATATCACGATGAAGAGTGGGGAGTTTCATCATTTGATGATAGATATTTATTTGAAATGTTGATTTTAGAAATGTTTCAGGCTGGTCTTTCTTTTTTAACAGTTTTAGAAAAAAGAAATGATTTTAGGTTAGCATTTGATAATTTTGATGTAAAAAAAGTGAGTAGTTATGATGATAAAAAAATAGAAGAATTACTTAATAATAAAAATATAATTAGAAATAAATTAAAAATAACATCGGCAATAAATAATGCTAATGTATTTATAAAAATTCAAAAAGAATTTGGTAGTTTTTCTAATTATATTTGGTCATTTACAAATAATAAAGTTATTAAAAATCAGAATGGTATAAAAGTTGCTAATTCTCCCTTATCGGATAAAATAACATATGATTTAAAAAAAAGAGGTATGAAATTTATTGGTAGCACTATAATTTATTCTTATTTACAAGCGATTGGAATAATTGATGATCATGAAAAAAATTGTTTTAAGGCCTAAATGGTCTTTTTTTATTCCCTAAATTTACCATTAATTAATTCTTGCTAAAACTTAATATTTTTTATACAATAATAATACAAACAAATGTTTGAAAGGAGCTGAAAATGAGAAATATAATTTGCATTGATTTAAAGAGTTTTTTTGCTAGCTGCGAGTGTGTAGAAAGAAAATTAAATCCTTTTAAGACTCCTTTAATTGTTGCTGATCCCAAGAGAGGTAAGGGCTCTATTACTTTAGCAGTAACACCTTATTTAAAAAAATTAGGCGTAAAATCACGAGGAAGAGTATACGAAATACCTAAAAATATCAAAAATATAATAGTTGCATCTCCAAGAATGAGTTTATATATTAAAAAAAGCAAAGAAGTTGTAAATATTTATTTAGATTATGTCAGTAGTGAAGATTTACATGTTTATTCTATAGATGAAGTTTTTATTGATATTACTAATTATTTAAAAATGTATCAAAAAACTGACTTAGAAATTGCCCAAGAAATTTTAAGTATGATAAAAAAGAAAACAGGTTTAACAGCGACCTGTGGAATTGGGCCTAATTTGTTTTTGGCCAAAGTTGCTATGGATACAGAAGCAAAATTAAATGAATCGTGTATAGCTAAATGGAGTTATCATGATGTAAAAAATAAACTTTGGCAAATAACTCCACTTTCTAAAGTTTGGGGCATTGGTCCTAAAATGGAGAAAAAATTAAATGCTTTAGGAATTTTTAAAATAAAAGATTTAGCATTATTTGATAAATCAAAATTAATAGAAAAATTTGGTATTATAGGAGAAGAATTATGGAATCATGCTAATGGTATAGATTTAGCAAAAATCAGTGAACTTAAAGTTCCGCCTAAGAATAAATCATATAGTTTAAGTCAAATTTTGTATAAAGATTATAATGGTGAAAATGTTAAACTTATTATTAAAGAAATGGTTAGCTTAATTACATTAAGACTTCGAGAAAATAATAAATTAACTTCATCTGTGTATTTTTCTATTAATTATTCTAAGGCTTATGGTGGCGGTTTTTCTAAAAATGTTAAATTAGATGTTCCCACAAATTTAGAAAAAGATATTTATGATGTATGTTTTAATATTTTTCAATCGTTTTATAATGGTTATCCCATTAGAAAAGTAAGTATTGCTTTATCAAAATTATCAGAAAATAGAGGAATTCAACTTAATCTTTTTGATAATACAATTATTAAAAAAGACAAATTAAATAATACTATCGCTAATATAAAAAATAAATTAGGGAAAAATAGTATTTTAAAAGCATCATCTTTGCTTACTGATTCTACCATTAAAATTCGCAATGAAAAAATTGGAGGACATCATAAATGAGAGATAGGAAAATGAAAAAGTGGCAGCCATTTTGTTCACTGGGTGATTTTAAAAAAATTACCGAAGAAATATCTCTTAATAAACAAAAAGAAAAAATAAAAAAATTATCGGAAGATCAAGAAAAAGTGATAAACTATTTTCTTATGCACGAGGAATATAAGCTTAAAATAACATATTATAAGCAAGGTTTTTATACTACAACGGTAGGTTATATCAAAAATATTGATAAAATTAATAGAATAATATACATCAATAATTTAAAAATTTATTTAAAAAATATAGTAAAAATAGAAAAAGTATCATCTTCATGATATAATATTTTTATAGTAATAGGGTAGGAAAAAATTGAAGAAAACCGTTAAAAATAGAGTAGGAGATATTATGGAAAAATTACAAATGAAAATATTGCGACTAAAAAATTTTATAGTTTATTACAAAAAACAATTTATAATTATAGCATTTGTTATGTTATTACTTCTTTTATTTTTGTTAATTTATTTTTTGTTAATAAAATGTGATTATAAAGAAACTAAAAATTCGAGTAATATAGTTACTAATTATGCTGAAAATAAATTACCTAATAATAAAATATTGAGAAATTACGAAGAATATAAAAAGTTTTGGAATGATTATAGTGGTTACGATTTTAGTACTTCTAAATTAAAAGAAAATAATTTCCAAAATAATGACTATATTGTTTATTTTTATAAATCTAATAAATGTGTCTCTTTAGAAAATTATTTGTTAGAAGCTAAATATAAAAAGAAGCAAATAATTTTAAAAACAGTTGAATATACGGGAGGAGGATCTTGTGGAAATAATACATATGCCTATTTAATTGAAACGCCAAAAAATTATTATCAAAAACTTCCGGAAATTAAAATAAATAAAGAAACATTAAGTGATGATGATATAATTGAAAAAACTAAAATAGTTGCTAAAAAACCAATTTTATATTTATATCCTAAAGAAAAAACTGATGTATTAGTTAGATTAAAAAATGATCAAAAGATAATAACTTCATATCCCAAATATGAAAATGGTTGGAAAGTAACGGCTTTACCAAATGGTGATTTATATGATGAAAATAATAAATATTACTATGCTTTATATTGGGATGAAACTTTAAATGATAAAAAAATAATAAAAAATGGTTTTTATGTAGAAAAAGAAAATTCCCTTAAATTTTTAGAAGAAAAATTAGAATATATAGGATTGAATGATAAAGAAAGAAATGAATTTATTATGTACTGGTTACCCGTACTAGAAAATAATGGTAAGAATTTAATATACTTTGAATTAACTGAAGAGAGACAAAAAAATAATGAATTAATAATATATCCTAAACCTGATTCGCTTTTAAGAATTAACATGATTGTCAAAAAAGTAACTAAAAAAGTAGATATTCCTGAACAAAAATTAGAAAAATTTGATAGAAAAGGTTTTGTAGCAGTTGAATGGGCTGGTACAAATTATTAGTAATATGAAGAAAATATGGTTATGTATTATAGTGTTTATATTATGTATATTAAATGTAAATGCTGAAGATAAAGTTACTGTATATTTCAGTAAATGTGTTGACGGTGATACGGCTTTGTTAAATATCAATGGGAAAGATGAAAAATTTAGATTTTTAGCCATTGATACTCCTGAAAGTGTTCATCCTACTAAAAAAACTGAGGCATTTGGTAAAGAAGCTAGTGAATACACATGTAATATGTTAAAAAATGCTAAAGTATTGCAAGTAGAGTTTGACTCTAAAAGTGATAAAACTGATAAATACGGAAGATATTTAGTTTGGATTTATGCTGATGGTCAAATGATTCAAAAACAACTTTTACAAAATGGCTTAGCCAAGGTAGCTTATATTTATAATGATTATGATTATGTAGATGAATTATATCAAATCCAAAATGAAGCTTCCTTAAATAAAGTTGGTATTTGGAGCAATAATAAAAATTTATATACAGTAACATTTAAAAGTTATAAAAGTACAAAAAAAATAGCAGTTACTGCTAATTCTAAAATTAAAGAAATTACGGCTAATAAAAAAGATGGTTATATTTTTAAATATTGGACATTAAATGGTAAGGAATATAATTTTGATAATCCCGTCAATAAAAATATTGTACTTACAGCAAAATATGAAAAAATAAATTTAATTAATTTTTTAAAAAATAAAAAATATGGTGTAATAATTTTAATAATAATTTTAGGAATATTATTGATAAAATCTCCTAAGAAATTTAAAAGAATGTTAAAAAAATTATAAATTTTTTAACATTCTTTTTGATAAAAAGAGACCATTACTTTCTAAATCATAGCTTAAATTTTCGGAATTTAAATTAATATCATTTAAAAAATTGAAATATTTATCTAAATCTATTGATGCTTTATTTATTAAATCATTAATAATTATGTAAGCATATAAATGGGCTAAAATATTAAAAGTATTAAATATATTATTTTTATATTTTAAAATGGAGTCATTAAGTGATTTTTGAACAAAAGCTTTATAATCAAAATTATTTTTGTAAAGATAGTATACTTCGTTAAAAATAGGAATAATTTCAGTATACATAGTAGCGAAAATATGATTTTTACTACATACTAAATTTATTAAATGAGTTATTTCATGAATTGATACTAAAGTATCTCTTTTAGTTTCTACTTCCGGTAAAATTGCTTTAATTTGTTTATTACTATTAATAAATACACCATAATTAGCATTTTTTCTTATTATAATATAATTATAAATTTGTACAATTTCATCTGGACTTAAATTAAAATATAAAGTATTATTTAAAAATATTTCTAAATCTACAGATGTGTCTGGATATTCTAAAAATTCTAAATTGTTTACTTGTTTTATCTTTTTTTTATTAAGTATTGCTAAGGCTTCGTTAAAGTATTTAATATCACTCATTATTGAAAACCTCCTGACTTAAATGTTATTTTATCACTTTAAATTATATAAAACAACAAAAAAGTATTGAAAATGATAAAATGTTTTGTTATAATTTATTTTGCAAATGGCGATGTAGCTCAGCTGGCTAGAGCGACCGGTTCATACCCGGTAGGTCGGGGGTTCGATCCCCTCCGTCGCTAC
>CANRDL010000005.1 GCA_947629405.1 uncultured Bacilli bacterium | reverse complement strand
AGGAAACATAAGATATATTATAATCACACTTATTTCATTTTTAAACTATAAAACTGACTTCCAAATGAAAATTAATAGTTATTGATTTAAAATAAAGATTATGTTGAAAAAAATATATAGATTTGATATAATCTTTCTACATGGGGCTTTAGCCAAGTGGTAAGGCGTGATTCTTAAAGTTAATATAATAAACAAGAAACTCTAATATTAAGAGTTTTTTTATGGAAAAATAATAATATTTTTATCTTTTGTATATATTAATACAAAAAATTAGAAAGGTGGATAATAAAAGCTGAAAAAATATTGACTTTATGGTATATTAATATAATAATACTTATAGTTTAAATATTTAACTTACTTTATCTGTAAAAGAGGTGAGTTTATGGAAATAAAAAATTTAACTTTATCTTTTGGGACACAAAATGTATTTAAAGATATAAATTTAAATATACAGGAAAATGAAAAAGTTGGTATAGTTGGAGTTAATGGAGCAGGAAAAACAACTTTTTTTAAAGTTATATTAGGAACTCTCATTCCTGATGAAGGTATTATAAAATTTAAAAATAATGCTCGTAAAGGTTGGTTACCTCAAGTAATAAGTGAAGAAGTTCCCTCAATGGATATAAGTGTTTTTGACTTTCTTTTATCCGGAAGACCTCTTAAAGAATTAAACGAAGAATTACAAAAAGTATATGAACAAATTGCTATAGAACCAAAAGATGCTAAACAAAAAGAACTATTTAATAAAGTGGAAAAATTACAAAATAAATTGGAATATTGGAATTTTTATAGTGCAGATACGGAACTTTTAAAAATTATAAATGGTATGGCTATTTCTAATGAAATGATTAATCAAAAATTAAATGAATTATCCGGAGGACAAAAGTCAAAGGTTGCTTTTGCTAGATTATTATATTCAATGCCTGAAATTATTTTATTGGATGAACCAACTAACCATCTAGACAATGATACTAAGCAGTTTGTTATAAATTTTTTAAAAAGTTATAGAGGTAGTGTCTATGTTATTTCACATGATGTAGATTTTCTTAATGAAATAACTACAAAGATATTATTTTTAGATAAGAGAACTAAAAAAATGGAGTTATATGATGGCAATTATGATAGATTTGTAAAACTACATGAAGAACGTGAAAAAAATTTATTAAAAGAAGCAGAACTACAAGAGAAAGAAATAAATAGATTACAAGCAGTGGTTGCTAAATATCAATCTGCATCAGGAAAAAGGAAAAGAATGGCTCAAGATCGTGAAAAGAAATTAGAAAAAATGAAAGCTAATAAAATTGAAGTTGCTCCTCAACAGAAAACAGCTCAAATAAAAATGGAAATGCTTAGAGAGAGTAATTATTTACCTTTAAAAGTAAATGATTTATCATTTAAATATAACGAAAATTCATCTCAAGATATAATTCATAATTTATCATTTGAGTTAAAAAAAGGCGAAAAATTTTTGATTGTCGGAGAAAATGGTGTTGGAAAATCAACTTTATTGAAATTAATAGTTGGACAATTAATGCCTAATAAAGGAACTATTCAAATAGGAAATAAAACAGACATAGGTTACTATGCTCAAGAACATGAATTATTAGATAATGACAAATCAATATTAGATAATTTTTCTGATGTTTATATGTCACAAAGACAAGTGAGAAGTGTTTTAGGTAGATTCTTATTTTATGGAGATGATGTCTTTAAAAAAGTATCAGTCTTATCACCTGGAGAAAGAAGTAGAGTTGCTCTAGCAAAATTATCATTAAAAGGTGCTAATATGTTAATTTTAGATGAACCAACAAATCATTTAGATCCAGAAACTCAAAAAATTATTGCAGAAACATTTAAAACATTTGAAGGTACAATGTTAGTGGTGTCACATAATCCTGAATTTGTAGACAATTTAGGAATTGAAAGAACATTAATATTGCCTAGTGGCCAATTATCATTCTATGATAGAAAAACTGTAGAACATTATTATGAAATAAATACAAAAAAAGATTATTAAAAGCTAGAGTTATGAAAGAATTAACATTGCAAATTAAACCTGTTGGAAATCATTGCAATTTAAATTGTAGTTACTGTTATGCTGCCCCTTTTAAAAGTAAACAATTTAATATTTTAAATGAAAGTACTTTAGAAAAAATAATAAAAGAAGCTTTTGATTTAACTGATAATTTAATTGTTAGTTGGCATGGTGGAGAACCTATGATGGCAGGGCTTCATTTTTTTAGAAAATATATTGAAATAATAAACAAATTTAAAAAAGATTCGAAAACTGTATATAATATGATTCAAAATTCTTCTTATACAAAATCAATTAAAAATAATAAATATTTTTTCATAATTTTATAAAAGTTAAATATAATTATGCTGGTAATACTATTACTGCCAAAGTTATTAATCGAACTCCAAATAATGATTTTGTATTTGAAGGTCCAAATGAAGTTAGTAATTTTGAAAATGTCCAGTTAGTATTAAAAATAAGAAATCATGAATATGTTATTGATTTAAAATAAAGATTATGTTGAAAAAAATATATAGATTTGATATAATCTTTCTACATGGGGCTTTAGCCAAGTGGTAAGGCGTGGGTCTGCAACACCCTGATCACCGGTTCAAATCCGGTAGGCCCCTCCAATATGATTAATATTCCCTTATTATGGGAATTTTTTTATTTTATGATTATTTAAATTTTTTAAAAAAATATTTTATTTTTTTAATGAAATTTGTTAAAATATATGAAAAATTTAGATATAGAAATGGGGGAAAGTATGAATAAAACAGCTTTACGAAATTCTTTATTTTCCAAGTATTTTGAAAATAAGGATGGTATACTAGTAAGTGATTTAGTTAGTACACTTTCATTTGTTCCCAAAACTTGGAATAAATTACATACCATTTGTGAAAATAATGTGGAATTTTTTGATTCATTTAGCAATATAGAAAAATGTAAGATATTTCAATATAAACAACATAATTATTTAATTTTAAAATTATTATCTCTTAATTATATTATTATTGATTTAGAGAAAAAGCAAAATGTTACGTCTGAAATTTTTGAAGAAAAATTTAATCCTGAATTTTTTATTAATAATTTTGGGGAAGACAAATTAGATGATAATTTAAAATTTTACGATATTGATTTATTTAAAAATCCTCAACAAATTGTTGATTTTTACTATCAAAATCAAAAGACATTAAATTTATCACCGGTTATGGAATATAAAATTCAAATAGATAATGCTTGGACTTATTTTGTTATTAATTTTATAAATGCTACTTCACAATTAGGATTTCAAACTTCAGATCAATTATTATATGAACGATTATTTTTAAATTATGATTTAAGTCCGTCTTTAATGCAGGATGCCCAATCAAAAATTGGCCTTATAGATATGCAAGATATGCTACAAAAAATTAAAACTATTATAATTCCCAAAGAAGTTATTCCCGATGATTTATATGAACAATATCAATTGCAAAAAAGTTTGATTAAAAAATAAAAAGAATATGGTATAATTTAATTGTAATAAAAAAATGGAGGCTATTTATGAAAAAATGTAAATATTGTAAGTCAGAAATTGATAAAAAGGCTAAAATTTGCCCAAATTGTCAAAAAAAGCAAGGAGTAAATAAAGTAGTATTAATAATAGTTATAATTTTATTAATAGGTTTAATTGCTGCGATTGCACAAGGTGCATCATCAAGTAGTAAAAAAGAAACTAAAAAAGTTAATATAGGTGAAAAAGTAACGATTAATGATGTTGATTATACTGTAGATGAAAAACAAATACAAAAAGAAATTTCATCTGGTAATGGCTACTTAAAATATACAGCAGATGGGAATTACTTATTAATAAAAGTTACTGTAACTAACAATAGTAAAGAAGCAATAAATATTGATTCTTCTGATTTTGTATTAAAAGATGAGAATAATGCAAGATATAGATCAAGTATATTAGTTTCAGTAGATAATATGGATATGTTTAATTTTGAAAATATTAATCCTAATGCTACTGAGTCTGGATATATTGCTTATGACATAGCAAATACTGATTTAAAATATACATTAACTATAAATGGTGATAATTGGCTTGATTATGCTGGAATAGAAGTACAAATACAATAATTTAAATAAAAATTAGTATGTTAAATTAAATGTAATATGAATATATTTTATTGATTAATATTATTATAAAATGTTAAACTATATATTAGAAAGAGGTGTAAAATGACTGAAGAATTAAGCAATACATTTTCCAAAATATTTTTATGGTTAGGAATTGGACTTTTAATAACTTTTGGAGTAGGCTATTATTTATCAATTAATGAACCTTTAATGATGCAAGTATTATCTGTTGGAATATTACCAATAATTATAATCGAATTAGTAATATCAATTTTAATGGGATTTAGAATTCAAAAAATGAATCCCATAACGGCCAAAGTTTGTTATTTAATATTTTGTGTAACAACAGGAATAACTTTTTCTTCAATATTTGTATCATTTAAAATGTCATCAATTATTTCTGTATTCGCAATAACGGCAATTATATTTGGTTTGTTAGCATTTTATGGTTTTGTGACAAAAAAAGATTTAACAAAGATAGGTACAATTATATTTATTGCATTGATAGGTTTAATTATCGGAGAATTATTAAATTTCTTAATATTTAAAAGTCCTACTACTGAATTAGCTTTATGTGGAATAGGAGTATTAATATTTGTTTTATATATTGCTTATGATACTAATAATGTAAAACGAATTTTACCAACTTTAGGATCGGAAAAAACAGCTATATTTGGTGCTTTTCAATTATATTTAGATTTTATTAACTTATTTATTAGATTACTTCAATTATTTGGAAAAAGAGATGATTAATCTCTTTTTTTTGTAGTCAAAAATTAATTTTATTTATTTTATAAAAAATATATGTTATTATATTTCGCAGGTGGGGGTTATGACCAATTTTAAAAATTTAAAAAGGATAATAAATGAAACTTATATTAACAAATTAAATATTAACAAAGAGCTACTTATTAAATCATTTGTTATTTATTATGGCGAAAAGTATGAGACATATATTAGAAATAAATTTAATCACATTATATATTGTTGGTATACAAGTGATTTTATAATTAATTATTATGATGAAATTATGATTCATATTTTAAATGAATGTGTTGAAAATACTATAGAAATTTTAAAAATATTAGGCTTAATAAAAAATGATTTAAAATATGATTTTGAAACGGGAAAATTAACTAATTATAATAATTTAATTCAGTTAGATTATGGTAGAATATTTAATACATATAATGAAAAAGAACAAAGTTTAGATAATATATTAAAATATTTATTTAATAATAATAGATTATTAACATCAGACTTTCCTAAAAGTAATTTATATAATTTTTTTAGTTTAGAAAAAAGGGAGCAACATAAATTTGCAAATATAGTTTTTTCTAAAAATGAGTTAACTAATGAAGACTTATATAAGATTAAGTCAGCTATAAAATATATTGAATTAATAAAAGAAGACATTTTTAATATTGAAAAAATAAAGGAAAAAATTATAATGTTTTCTGAATTTAGTGAATATGCCCACAAAAAATTACATAACAAAATGAAAATTATTGGTTTAAAAAGTGAATTTAATTTAAATGATGAAGTTATGAAAAATCTTAAGAAGAATTTTTTAAATGTTGAAGATGTATCTTTTGTAAGTACTATTGGTGATCAATATTTTTTAGTAGCTTTCCCAATATTAATTTCATCTGATTATGATTTAATTCATGAAATTAATCATGCCATAACATCAAGCTTACTTGCAATATTTAAAGAAAATAAAGAAGAATATTATTTATTTAAATTAGGATTATTTTTAGAAAATGAAAATGATATTACTTTTGAAGAAATAATAAATGAAAAAAGTAGTATAGAAATAACCAAAATATTTCAAAATTTGGGTGGTAAAATTTTTGATAATCAATTTTTTAATTATGAAAAATCTGCCTATAAAAGTTCTTTACCATTAATAAATCGTTTTTATCAAGAAAACAAAGAAGATTTAAAGGAAGCTAGAATATCCGAAAATAGAAATTTATTATATAGAAATATAGATAAACAGTTATATCAGGAATATGAAAAATTTGTTATCCAAGTAACTTCTAGATTAAAAGAAAATGAAAACGGAACTTTAACAAAAGAAGAAATATTATATGCTACAAATTTAGTTAAAAAATTAAATAAAAGAAATAAAATAGAGGATTAATAATAAAAGAAAAATTTTGCGATTTAAAAATAGAAAATGGTGCTAAAATACATTTTAATGAACATTATCTAGAACCATACAAAGATGAAATTACTAGTTTTTTAAATAGTATTGATAGTTCGTATATGTCAACTCTTTCTTTTGCTAAAAGAATGATGATGTCACAAGAAATTAAAGCAAATAATACAATAGAAGGTATTAATGATGATTTGTCTTTAATTGATGATGTTATAAAAAATAAAAAACAAATTTCTAATTATGAAAGAAAAAGAATTATAAATTTATATCATGGTTATCAATACATATTAACTCATAAAGAAATAAATAAAGATAATTTGAAAGAATTATATAATTTACTAAGTGATGGACTTCTTACTGGTCAATTTGCCAATAGAATGGGTGAATATTATCGTAACAAGCCAGTTTATATATGTAAAAAATCAAGATTAGATGTTGAACCATTTTTAGGAGTAAACGAAAATAAAGTTAATGATTTAATGAATCAATTATTTGAATTTATAAATGATAAAAATGAAAAAAATGATATAGATGTTTTTATAAAGTCACAAATAATGCACTTTTATTTTGTTTATATTCACCCTTATCCTGATGTTAATGGTCGCACTAGTAGGACTGTTGCTATGTGGTATCTTTTGAATAATAAAGTTTATCCTTATATTATTTTTAATAGAGCAATAGCATTTTCACCTAATAAATATGAAAATAATATTATTTTAGGAAGAGAAAAAGGGAATATAACAATGTTTTTAAAATATATGTTAAAACAAGTATTAAAAGAATTAGAAAAAGAATATATTATTTCTAATATTGTTAAAAATTCCTCTTACCATTTAACTAAAGAAGAACGACAAATGATAGAATATATGTTATCAATGAATGGTGGATATTCTGTTAAAGATTTAGCTAAAACCTATAATAATTATAATACTAAGCAAAAAATCCATACAATTTTAGATGAAAAAATAAAACCTTTAATTGAAAAAGAGATATTTACAATAGTAAGATATACAAAAAGTTATATAAATAGTGAACCAAATATGATATTAGGTATTAATAAAGATATGGTTGATATTGACAAATCTAAAGTTAAACATATAAATTTAGATAAATTTATTTAATATTAAAGTAATTAGATAACAAAAAATTAGTAAGAAGGAAGTTAGGATTATTATCTTGACAATTTAAAAAATAATGTTAAAGTAGTGGCAGAGGAGGTCTAAATGAAAACGAAAAATATCGAAAAATCTAAAAAATCTTTAACAAATTTTACTTCAGAATTTAAAGAGTTTATTATGAGAGGAAATGTTTTAGATTTAGCTATTGGTGTTATTGTTGGTGGGGCTTTTAGTAAAATTGTTTCATCACTTGTAAATGACATTTTAATGCCGACAATTGGTCTTATAATTGGTGGACATGATTTTAGTTCTTTAAGTATTAAAATTGGTAATGCTAAAATAATGTATGGTTCTTTTATTCAAAATATAGTAGATTTCTTAATTATTGCTTTTTGCATATTTATAATGATTAAAATTATTAATAAGTTTACTGCTAAAAAAGAGAAAAAAGAAGAAGTCAAAAAAACTGAGGATATTATCTTACTTGAAGAAATTCGTGATTTATTAAAAAAGAAAAATAAATAGTAATTTTTTAAGATATTACTATTTTTTTAATTAAATAATAACAAGTTAAACAAAATATGATTTTGTGATATAATCAAAATAGAGTAGAGGTTATAATATGTTAATAGATACAAATGATCCAAAATTAATTGAACAATACAATGTTTTAAAAGAACAATTAATAAGTGAAAAATTAGAAAAAGGAGTTTATTCTTCTTCTGATATTGCTTTAGTAAGAGTGGCAAATGAACTACCAATTAATAGAAATATTAAATCGATTTCTAATGTTCCATTTGTTTGTAAACTTAATGATTTACCTTATGAAGTTATGTATAGTGAATTTGATAAAACTATTCCCGATGTAACTGATTATGAAGAACAATTTAAAAGATCTCAGGAAATTTCTCGTAAAGCCCATGAATTTTCGCCATTATCTACTTCGTATCGATCAAGTATACATTTTACTTTAAATGGTTTAGTTTCATCGCATCTACAAGGTAATTTTGAAGGAAGAAAATTTGTTATAATAGATCCATTTAAATATCATGAAAATGATGATAATATATTAGCAGTAAGAGCAGAGGATACTTATTTTAAAGATAATATAAAATTATCTCATGAAGCAATTATATTAGTTAATGAAAAAGATTCCAACTTACTAAATGATGAGATAAAAAATAATTACAATGTTATATATTTTAAAGGTGATCAAAAGAAAGCGGTAGAATGTGTTTTATTAAACCTAAAAATAGTTCCGGAAATAATTGGCAAAGATTATGCAATAAGATCCGAGACATCAGATTTATTAATAGATTTTATTAAACAAAAAAAATATCCTCAAGACAAACATTGTTATTCTCAGTCTTATCTAGAAGATGATGCAAAAAATTTGATTTTGTGGGAAAAATATGCTGAAAGTTTTTATACATTCTTATATACGAAAGTATATGGTGATATTACTAATTACACACAAACAATTGCTAAGTTATCAAAAAGTTCTAGTTATAATAAACAAGCATTGGAAATATTAAGAAATTTAATTTTATCAATTGGAATTGAAAATTATAAAAAAATCGTTGATGAATATAATTTTTCAATAATGGATAAAATAGCTAAAAATGAATATCCAACAAATAATGAAATATTAAATGAATCTTACATAATTGAAAATGCTAAAGGAGCAAAATAATATACTTTTATTATTAAAGAGTTTATGAGGTGAAAAAATTGATTTGGAATCCATGGCATGGATGTCATAAAAAGAGTCCAGGATGTTTAAATTGCTATATGTTTGCAAGAGATAGTTTATATGATAAAGATAGTAATATTGTTTATAAAACTAATGATTTTAATAAAGCGATAAAAAAACATAAAGATGGAACTTATTTTTTAAAAACTGATGAGTATGTATACACATGTATGACTTCGGATTTTTTTATTGAAGAAGCAGATTTATGGCGAAATGAAATTTGGAATATGATAAAAATTCGTAAAGATTTAAATTTTTATATAATTACTAAAAGAATAGAAAGATTTAATGATTGTATTCCCAGTGATTGGCATGATGGTTATGATAATGTCACAATTTGTATTACGGTGGAAAATCAAAAAATGGCTGATGAAAGAATACCAATATTTATAAAACTTCCGATAAAACATAGGGAAATTATTCATGAACCAATGCTTGAAGAAATTAATATTGAAAAATATTTAGTTTCTAAAAAAATAGATAAAATAACTTGTGGGGGAGAATCTGGTAAAAATGCTAGACCATGTAATTACGATTGGATTTTATCTACACGAAAACAATGTCTTAAATATAATATTCCTTTTTATTTTAAACAAACGGGAGCAAATTTTATTAAAAACGGCAAAAAATATAAAATTTCAAGATCTAATCAATTAAAACAAGCTAATAAAGCGAATATAAATTTATAATAATTATTAATAAACATCACTTTATGGTATAATGATATATATTTGGAGGCATAAAATGATTAAAAATATCAACTTTAAATTTTTTAAAAAAAGAGTAGCGGTAGTTTTAGTCACTACTTCAATTATAGGCGCAAGTATAGTAGCTGGTGAATATAATATTTTTAAAAAAAATAAAAATTATTATGGTCAATATAATGGTAGCAATCAACCTAAATATGAAGATAGAATAGTTTATGATAATTCTATACCAAACTATACAACGATATCTGGTTTTACCTATTATGCCTCCAACGAATATAAGTATAAAATTTTTAAAGGTTTATCTAAATGTAGTCATTATAGGATAGAAATTAAAGGGACAGAGCCACTTGAATGTTCTAAATGGATTGAAATACCTAATGATGGCCTAATTACTATTAATCGTAGCAATTTTTCAGATAATCAATATGGACACGATTTTATTATACGTTTTGGTATTTATGATTCAAATAAAAATGAAATAATTGATAAATATAATGAAAATAATGATATTTTTGCTTCAAATTGTTCAAAAGAAGATATTGAGAAGAACGAAAAAATTAAAAATAAATTATTAGAAGCTGTTAAAAAAATAATAAAGCAAGAAGATACTGAATTTTATAAAGTTAAAAAAACTTATGATTATATAATTAAAAATATAGCATATAATTTTAATTCAATAAATACAGTAAATTTAACTATAAGTAATTTTGGCAAATATTATACTGATTGTGCTGGATATACAGATATACTAAATTATATTTTTAACAACATAGGTATTGAAAGCTTCAGTTCTGTAGATAATACAAATGGGCATATATGGAATATTGTAAAAGTAGATGGAAGATATTATCATTTAGATGCTACTTATAGTGATACAGGAAGTTGGGATGCTACATCAAAATATAGATATTTTTTAGTATCAGATGATTTTATGCTTGATGAAGGTCGCTTTTTTATTAAAGAAAAAGATGTTACTTGTGACAATATGTACAATTTAACAAATTATAATATAAAAGAACAAGATTTAAAATACAGAACTTTTTAACCAAGATATACACATAATGAACAAGGTATAGAGGTTACCTTGTTTTCTTATTTGAAGAATGTTAGAATAGTTTTGAAAATTTAAATTATAATATTATTTAGTAAGGAGATAATTTATGTTCAAATTAGTTTCAAAATATAAACCAAGTGGCGATCAACCAAAAGCAATTGAAGAATTAGTCAAAGGAATTAAGGAAGGGAAAAAAGATCAAGTTTTACTAGGTGCAACCGGAACGGGAAAAACTTTTACAATTGCTAATGTGATTGCCAAAGTTAATAAACCAACCCTTGTTTTAGCCCACAATAAGACACTAGCTGGACAATTATATTCCGAATTAAAAGAATTATTTCCGGAAAATAAAGTGGAATATTTTGTTTCATATTACGATTATTATCAACCAGAGGCTTATGTACCTTCAAGTGATACCTATATTGAAAAAGATGCATCAATCAATGATGAAATAGATGAATTAAGACATGCTGCAACTGCGGCAATCTTATCTAGAAGAGATACCATTGTCGTTTCTTCTGTATCTTGTATTTATAATATTGGAGAAGTTGAAGATTATAAAAATAGTATGTTAATACTAAGTTTGGGCGATAATATAAAAAGGAATGACATTTTATCTCATTTAGTTGATATGACTTATGAACGAAGTGAACTTGACTTTCATCGTGGCACTTTTCGCTCAAAGGGTGATGTCATTGAAGTAATTCCTTCTGGTGAACATTCGCATGGAATTAGAATCGAAATGGAATTTGATGAGATATCTCGTCTTTCAGTTTTTGATCCTTTAACAGGTACTATTTTGGAAAATAAAAAATCAGTATCAATATATCCCGCTAGCCACTTTGTAGTAAGTGAAGATAAAAAAGAAGAAGCTATAAGAAGAATCAAAGAAGAGCTTAAAGGTAGATTAGAAGAACTTCATAAGGAAAACAAATTAATTGAAGAACAAAGACTTCGAGAAAGAACTAATTTTGATATGGAAATGCTTGAAGAAACTGGCTTTTGTAATGGAATAGAAAATTATTCAAGACATTTAACTTTAAGAGATGAAGGACAAACTCCGACAACTTTAATGGACTTTTTTAGTAAAGATTATTTATTAGTAGTTGATGAGTCCCATGTAACTCTTCCTCAAGTTAGAGGAATGTTTAATGGTGATCGGGCTCGTAAGCAAACTTTAGTCGATTATGGTTTTCGTCTTCCTTCTGCTTTAGATAATCGACCTTTAAAATATGATGAATTTCGTAAAAAAATTAATCAAGCTATATATGTTTCAGCTACCCCTGGTGATGAAGAGCTTGCATATGTAGATAATAAATATGTTGAACAGATAATTAGACCAACTGGTCTGCTTGATCCCACAATTGAAGTTAAAAAAACAGATGGTCAAATTGATGATTTACTTGGTCAAATTAATGAACGAAGAGAAAAAAATGAAAGAGTATTGGTTACAACCCTTACTATTAGAATGGCCGAAGAACTTACAGCTTATTTAAAAGAATTTGACATAAAAGTCGCTTACCTTCATAGTGAAATAAAAACTTTAGAAAGACTAAAAATAATTCACGATTTAAGAATTGGTAAGTATGACTGTGTCGTAGGTATTAATCTGCTTCGAGAAGGTATTGATATTCCTGAAGTATCATTAATTGCAATAATGGATGCAGATAAACAAGGTTTTTTAAGAAGTGGCCGAAGTTTAATTCAAACTATTGGTAGATGCGCTAGAAATAGTAAAGGACATGTTATCATGTATGCTGATATCATAAGTGATGCGATGAAATATGCTATCACAGAAACTGCCAGAAGAAGAGAAATTCAAGATAATTATAATAAAGAACATAATATTACTCCAAAAACTATTATAAAAGAAATTAGAGAAGTAATTTCAAATAAAGATGAAGAAATAATTGAAAAACCAAAAATATCTAAAAAAGAACAAATGAAATTAATGAATAATATAGAAGAAGAAATGAAATTAGCGGCTAAAAATTTAGATTTTGAAAGGGCAATGGAACTTCGAAATATATTATTTGAAATGAAAGGAATAAAATAATGAAAGCACTTATAACTGGAGCATCATCAGGCATTGGTTTAGAAATGGCTAAATACTTAGCTAATGAAAAAAACTATGATTTAATAATTGTTGCTCGCCGTAAAAAAAGATTGGAAAAATTAAAAAAAGAGTTAAAAACTAAGGTTGAAATCATTGAATTAGATTTAACAAAAGAGGAAAATGTTTATAAATTATATAATCAAACTAAAAAAAGTAATATTGATTTTTTAATTAATAATGCTGGTTTTGGTTTATTCGGCGCTTTTAATGTTACAAATTTAAATAGAGAATTAGAAATGATTGATTTAAATATTAAAGCTTATCATATTTTAACTAAATTATTTTTACTTGACTTTGTAAAAAAAGATAAAGGCCGCATTTTAAATGTAGCATCTTCAGCTGGCTTTTTAGCTGGGCCTCATTTAAATACTTACTATGCTACTAAAAATTATGTCTTAAAACTGACGATGGCTATTTATGAAGAATTAAAAGAACAAAACAGCAATGTTCATATTTCGGCTTTGTGTCCCGGACCCGTAAATACTGAGTTTAGTAAAGTAGCCTTTGGTTATTTTACAATTAAAGGTTTAAGTCCAGAATATACTGCTAAATATGCTATTGAAAAAAGTCTTAAAAATAAACTTATAATTGTTCCTGGGGTATCAATGAAATTAGGATTATTTTTACAACGATTTATCCCTTATAAATTACAACTAAAAATTACATCTTTAATTCAAAAAAGAAAATGATAAAAAATCTTGACAATTTATTCTAAATGAATTATTATTTAATAAATATTTCAGGAGGTACATTATGGTAAAAATGTTATTTTCTTGTCTAAAAAAATTAATTAGGACAGCAAACTGATTTTTGTTTGTTGTTTTTTTGTATTAAAAGGAGGTCAAATATGATTACATTTGCTGATTTAACTACTAAATTTAAAGAATATAATGAAAATGAAACAGAATTAAAAAAATTAATCAAAGCCTATCTTTTTGCGGAAAATAAGCATGATGGTCAGTATCGCAAAAGTGGAGAGCCATATATTGTTCATCCTTTAAATACGGCTTACAATTTAGTTAAAATACATGCCGATTGTGATACTATATGTGCTGCTTTGTTACACGATACCTTAGAAGATACAGATGCTACATTTGATGAACTTAAAGAGGAATTTAATGAAGATGTTGCTAAAATTGTTGATGGAGTAACAAAAATTAAATATATAGATACTTTTAAATCAGAAAAGGACTTAAAAGATTTTAACAATAGAAAATTACTTAATAGTTTAAACATTGATGTAAGATCAATTATTGTTAAATTATCTGATAGACTTAATAATATGCAAACTCTTGAATATCAAACCCCTTACAAACAAAAAGAAAAAGCAGTGGAAACCTTAGGACTTTTCGTCCCCCTTGCCAAAAGTTTAGGAATTTATGTTTTAAAAGATAAATTAGAGGATTTATCTTTAAAGTATTTAAAACCTAAAGATTATAATGATATTGAAAGTAAACTTTTAAATAGTTCTTTTAAAAATAAAAAAATTTTAGAAGAAATGTTATCAGAAATTTCTTCTAAATTAAAAGATTATAATATTCCAAATGAAATTAAAATTGATTTTAAGAATATATATGGAATTTATAAACAACTTCAAAATGGTAAAAAATTTGCTGATATAACTAATTTGAGAATATTAAAAATTATTGTTAAAGAGTTTTTAGATTGTTATAAGAGTTTAGGCTTAATTCATAGTTTATATACTCCTTATAAAATAACTGATTATATTGCTCAACCAAAAACTAATTTATATCAGTCTTTACATACCAAAGTTTTTGCCCCTGATGAAAAAATGGTTCAATGTCAAATTAAAACTGATGAAATGAATAGATTTGCTAATTTAGGTATTTGTGCTTTTTATGAAGACAATGCTAATTTACAAACTGTTTTTCAAGAAAAATTTGGTTTACCTGATTCAATTAAATTTTTAAATGAATCTATTAATGATAATAAAATATTTATTTCTAAAGTAAAAGCGGAAATTTTAACAAGTAATATTTATGTTCATACTCCTAAAGGAGATATAATCGAATTACCTAAAAATGCTACACCAGTTGATTTTGCCTATAAAATTCATAGTGAAATTGGTAATAATATTTCGGGAGCTTTAGTTAATGGTAAAGAAGTCTCATTAGATTATAATTTAAAAAGTGGAGATAGGGTTAAAATTATTGTAAAAGAGTCTCCTACAGCTTCTAAAAAATTAATGAAAAATGCCAAAACTTATTTAGCTAAAAATAAAATAAAAGACAATTTAAATTAATCATTTACCTAACAATTGTTAGGTTTTTAAATTTTAATTTATTCTTGAATTATTTAAAATATCATATATAATAAATACTTAATAAAGAAGGGATTTTTTTTATGGGAAATATTAAAGCATTAAAAGATGTCGTTGAAGAAAATATATCAGAAAATAATTATATTGATATTGAGGCAATTGATGAATATGTTAGAAGTTTAGGAATAGATTATAATTTAATAAAACCATTAATTGAAAAAATATATTTATCAAATTTAAGTTTAACTAATAAAGAAAAAAATTTAAAAAATAAAATAGACGATTATTATAAAAATATAAAAATAAATCCTTTAAATGAAAAAGATTCACAAACAACTTATAATGAAAATTCGAAACCAAATATATCTAAAACAAATATTAAATTATCTAAATCAATTGAAGAAATTAAAAAAATGAATAAAACTGATTTAGAATTGTTTTTAAAAAGAATAAATAATGATGAAATTTATAATATTTTAATTGCTTTATATAAAGATCTTACATTAATTCATAATATGAAAAAAGAATCAAATGAGACTGATTTTGATGAAGAATATAATTACATTCTTGAATTAATTAATTATATTAAAAGGATTCAAAATGAAAAAACAATTGTTCATACCAAAGAAAGTAAAAAAATTAATAAAGTTATTTATTTAAAATCTTTATCAGGTAACTATATAATTGAAAAAGATTTTAAAGATATACCACAAGATTTTTATCCATCTTTTGAGCATTTAATTAAATCTATAGAAAATAATACCTTTATAAATAAAAAAAGAATAGGTAGATCAGATAATAAAAAGTTAACTAATATTATGGAAGTTAAATTTTATCAATCAAGAGTTTTATATATCCAACTTTCTCAAGATGTTTATATGATTTTAACTTGTTTTATTAAAAAAAGTGATAATGCTAAAGATTATGCAAATTATTTAAAACATATCTCTGATATTTTTGAAATGCAAAAAAATGATATTCTAAAAAATATTCAAGATGATTCTTTTATGGAAAACGAAACAAATTTTCATGAATTACTCAAATCTTTTATTGGCGGTGAAGACTATGGAAAAATTAAAAAAATTTTTAGATAATTATCTTGATGATTTACTTGAATCTAAATATAAGGATCAAAAAGAATTATTATTTTTTGCTAATTTTGAAACTGAAATTAATTCCTCTGATATTAAAAAATTTATGAAAATTGATAGAAAAGCATTTTTGATTTTATACTCTCGCACTTATATAAATGATATATCTTTTGATGAAATAATTGAAATAATTAATGAATTTTATACCATGTTTGAAGAATATATTGTTGAAATACTGAAACATACTAAAACTGCATCAGAAATTTTTCAAAGTGTTAAAGAAAAAATTCTAATTAAATATCCATTTCTGGAAGAAGCTCTTGATGTTTTTTTAGATTACATACGGGCAGAAGCGATATATTCAGAAGGTGTTAATTTTGTTACTAAAGAAATTTTAAATAAAATAAATATTGAAGAAAAGAAAGAAAAAATAAAAAAACGATATATGCTTTTAAAGAACGAAAAAAACAAACATGATAGTAAAATAAAAAAAGAATGGGCAGCAATAAATAAACTATTTAGAATTTTGGGTTATGGCCCTAAAGATGTTATTGATATAGATTTGAATTTATTTAAAAATATTTCTCCGGAAGCTGAATATGAAATATTACGCGCTATAATTTTATTAAATCAAAATTATTATTTGAAATTTTCCGAACATAATAAAAAATTTATAGATAATGATATTTATGAAATAGATAAAATATTTTTAAAATATAATTTAAATTTTAATAATTTTGATGATAATCAAAAAAATATAATAAAAAAATACTTTGATATTCATAATATTTCTAGTTTACTTAATTTAATTGTTAAAAGTCCTTTTAAAAATGAGTTATATACTAATTTTGGTGTTAACATGTTGGTAAATTCTAATGAAAAAATTATACTAAATATTATCCATTATATTGAAAAAGGACATTTAACAGTGGAATTCATAAAAAATCATGGAGAATTTATGATAGAAAAATTAGTCTATGATAATGGTTTGACACCTAGTTATAAAAAATTATTAAAAAATATGAATTTATTAGAAACTATAAATTATGATTTTAAAGATTTAGATATTTTGCTTTTAGAACCAGAAGATGTCCAAAAAATTATGGAAATATGTGGGTTATATAAATTAAAAATTAATAAAAATGTTTACGGAAAAGTATATTTAATAGATAGTTTAATTGAAATAAATATGTATTCTTATTTAATAAATCATCCGGAATTTATAAATATTTTAGATGAAAATATTATAAAAAGAATAAAAATTGCTAAACAAATTGGTTTTAATATATATAATAAAAAAGGTAATTTAAAAGAATGTATCCTTACTGGTAATAAGTTTTATTTAAGTGATGAAGAATTAGATGAATGTATAATTAAAGATACAAAAAATGTAAATTTTTCAAGAAGTTTTATAATTAATGATAAGCTATTTAATAACAAAATTGTTGAAAAATTAGAAAATGATTATAAAATTGATGATTTTACTTACGATATAGAAGGAATAACTATTTCTAGATTAAAAGTTTTATCAATTGCAAACAATTTAATTTTACAAATTGACAATAATGATCTTTTATTACAAATAATTACTAATAATTCCTTTCTTTCGGATAAAGAAATTGCTATTTTAAAAAATAATTTATTTAAAAATAATAAATTATTAATAAAATAAACTTATCGTGGTAAAATAAGGAAGTAATGAGGTGGTAAAATGGATTATATTAACATTAAGGGCGCTAGAGAAAATAATTTAAAAAATATTGATTTAAAAATACCTAAAAATAAATTAGTAGTTGTAACTGGAGTATCTGGTTCTGGTAAGTCTTCTTTAGCTTTTGATACTATTTTTGCCGAAGGCCAAAGAAGATATGTGGAAAGTTTAAATGCCTATGTTCGTCAATTTTTAGGGGGCATTAAAAAAAGTAATGTTGATTTAATTGAAGGCTTATCACCAAGTATAGCAATTGACCAAAAAACAACTAATAAAAATCCTCGTAGTACAGTTGGAACTATAACAGAAATTTATGATTATTTAAGACTTTTATTTTCGCGTATTGGTACACCTACTTGTCCCAATCATCATATTCCTATAAAAAGTCAAAGTATTGAAGAAATGACTAATAAAGTTTTAAAATATCCAAAAGATTCCAAAATAACAATAATGGCACCTGTTGTTCGCGGCGAAAAGGGAACACATGTTGATTTATTTAAAAATTTACAAAAAGAAGGATATACTAAAGTTCGTGTAAATGGGCAAATTTTAGATTTATCTGAAGAAATAACTTTAGAAAAAAATAAAAAAGATTATATCGAAGTAATTATTGATAGAATAATTTTATCTGATGAAGAGCGCAGTAGAATTTTTGAAGCGATAGAAGTATCCACTAAATTGTCTAATGGCTATGTAACAATATTAATAAATGATGAAGAAATTATGATGAGTGAAAAGTATGCTTGTATGTATTGTGATTTTTCTTTATCTGAACTGGAACCGAGAATGTTTTCTTTTAATTCTCCCTTTGGTGCCTGTGAAGAATGTAAAGGACTTGGAAATGTATTAAAAATTAGTGAAGATTTAATTGTACCTAATAAAGATTTATCTATAAACGAAGGGGCTATTCAAACTTTAACTAATGATCAAAATATTTATTTTACTTCTCTTAAGACAACTTGTGAATTTTATAATATCGATATGGATAAACCAATGAAAAATTTAACTAAAAAAGAATTAAATATCATATTCTATGGTAGTAAAGATAAAATAAAATTTAAGTTTGTTGCTAAAAATGGAAATGTGAGATATCAAGAAGATTATTATGAAGGAGTAATAAATAATTTAGAAAGAAGATATATAGAAACATCTTCGAATTGGATTAGAGAATGGTTAAATGCTTATATGGTTGAATTACCTTGTAAAAAATGTCATGGAGCCAGATTAAAAGATAGTGTTCTATCAGTTTTAATAAATAAAAAAAATATTTATGAAGTTACAAAGTTAAGTATAAAAAAATTAATTAAATTTATTGAAAATTTAAAATTAAATAATGAACAAAAGAAAATATCTGAATTAATTATTAAAGAAATATTAAGTAGATTAAACTTCTTAGATAATGTTGGTCTTTCTTATCTTACATTAGATAGAGAGGCAGGTACATTATCAGGTGGAGAATCGCAGCGTATAAGACTTGCTACCCAAATAGGTAGTCAACTTACGGGAGTTTTATATGTCCTTGATGAGCCTTCAATTGGTTTGCATCAAAAAGATAATGATAAATTAATTGCTTCTTTAAAAAATATGCGAGATTTAGGAAATTCTTTAATTGTTGTCGAACATGATATCGATACGATGCTGCAAGCTGATTATTTAATTGATATTGGACCAGTTGCTGGTAAAAATGGTGGATATTTAGTTGCTAGTGGAACTCCCGAGGAAGTAATGAAAAATCCTGATAGCATTACAGGAGCCTATTTATCTGGCCGCAAAAAAATTGCTGTTCCAAAAAAGAGAAGAAAAGGTAATAAAAAATTTATTAAAATTAGAAAAGCTAGTGAAAATAATTTAAAAAATATTGATGTTGATATTCCACTTGGTACATTTACTTGTGTTACTGGGGTTTCTGGCTCTGGGAAAAGTTCTTTAATTAATGAAATTTTATATAAAAATTTACATAATTATTTATATTATAAAAAAGAAAAGGCGGGAAAGTGTAAGTCAATAAAGGGATTAGAAAATATCGATAAAGCGATATATATTTCTCAAGATCCTATTGGAAGGACACCAAGAAGTAATCCAGCTACTTATACCGGGGTATTTGATGATATTAGAGATTTTTATGTTAATACTAAAGAAGCCAAATTAAGAGGTTATGATAAAAGTCGTTTTTCCTTTAATGTAAAAGGGGGAAGATGTGAAGCCTGCATGGGTGACGGTGTTAAAAAAATCGAGATGCATTTTTTACCAGATGTTTATGTTCCTTGTGATTTATGTCATGGAAAAAGATATAACAAAGAAACTTTAGATATTAAATATAAAGGAAAAAATATTGCCGATGTTTTAGCAATGAAAGTAGAAGAAGCAATTGAATTTTTTGAAAATGTTCCGAAAATAAAAAGAAAATTACAAACTATTATGGATGTTGGTTTAACATATATTGAACTTGGTCAAAGTGCTCCTACTCTTTCCGGAGGGGAAGCAGGTAGAGTTAAACTTGCTAAAGAATTACAAAAAAAACCAACTGGTAAAAGTATATTTATTTTAGATGAACCGACTACTGGTCTTCATTCGGAAGATATAGTTAAACTTTTAGATATATTTAAAAGAATAGTGGATAATGGCGACACGGTAGTGGTTATTGAACATAATTTAGATATAATAAAATCTGCTGATTATATTATTGACCTAGGACCAGATGGCGGTGATGGAGGTGGCATGATTGTTGCTAAGGGAACTCCTGAAGAAGTTGCTTTAGTAAAAGAATCTTATACTGGCCAATATTTAAAAAAATATTTATAAATTAAGTTACTATAAAGTAACTTTTTTTTTTAAGTTTCTTGACACTATTTTTATAAAAATATATAATTTAATTATAATAAAGGGTTGATTTTATGAATTGTAAGCATTGTAATGCCATGGTTAGCTTGAAAGATAATTATTGTTTTAATTGTGGAACAAAATTAAAAGAAGAAAAACAAGAAGAAAAAGTTAGTCATGTTCTTCCATATACAGGAATTTTATTTTCCATTTTAAGTATTTTTATAGTTGGTATATTTATATTTTTAACAGTTACTTCTCATAACAATCCAACAGTTTATTTTAATGATACAATTTTTGAGACTAAAGGAACTGCTGATCCCTCTTTATTCACTTATTATTCCACTTCAGTTGTTTATGATAATCAGTTTAATTTTAAAAAAATTTCTTCAGTTGATGAGGCAAAGGAATACATTATAAAAGATAGTGAAAAACAGCGAAAAAAGTGTGGTAATAACTTAATAAATGATATTGAAAATGATATTGAAAAAAAATATCAGATTGTCGCAGTTAATCTATGTGAATTTAATACATCGTATGTTAGAAATGTTGAAAAAGTATTTGCTGAAACTTTTCAAGAGTTTCCTAACACAAAAGGTTATATGACTAATATTACATTAATAAATCCAACTGAAGAAGATGATTTTTTGGCTTCTTTTAAACCAGTATTTCAATTTGTAAATAGCAAGGGTAATGTTAAAATGTTTCCTTGGGTTATTAAAACCCAAATGCTTTTAAATAGTAATTATTATTTAAATGATGAATACTTAAAAGAAACATTAGATTCATCACAAGGTTGGTTTGTTGATGGAGCAGATAATTATTCAATTATATCTCATGAACTAGGACATTACTTATCGTTTGTGGCCCTTCTAAAAAAATATAATATTGATTCATTACTATTAGTTACTAGTGATAATTTAGACTCAGTAATGGCTGTTAATCAAGAACTAGAAACTGGCTCTTTTTCGGAAGAATTATTAAATGAAGCCTATGAAAATTATATTGTAAAAAATGGTTTTATTTCGTTAAATGATTTTCAAGGTTCCATTTCCGAATATGCTAGAAATGATGTATATGATGAGACAATTGCTGAGGCATATCATGATTATTATTTACATAAAGATAATGCCAAACCAGCCAGTTTAGAAATAGTTAATGTTTTAAAGGAGAGATTAAAATAATGAAAAAAATAGTTTTAGTAATAATGTTATTTTTAATGATTCCCAATATTCAAGCAGCTAGTTTAGATAATATTAATATAAATAAAATGACCATAAATAATAATTATTTAAATATCAAAAATGCTAATAGAAATATTAACAATATTGAAAATGTAAAGAATGTTATTTATAAAGAACTTAATAGTTCTAAAAATGGATATAAATATGATGGTATAGAAACTATTAATATTTATCCTTATGATTCAGGGTATTTGGCTTATGTTAAATTATTTTCAGCTACTAAAAATAACAAAAAAACTAGTGTGAATTTTGTATACCATATTAATAAAAATTTAAAAATAACTAATACTGAAATTGATGATATTGATATAATAAAAAAAGAATATTTACAGGATAAAGGAACTGATGTACCAAATGATTTAAGCCAAAATATTGCTATACTAAAAACTTATACAGATAATCAAATTGATAAAATGGCTTTTGGTTCTTTTATATCTAATGATACTATTTTAACTTCTGCTAAATTTATAAAAGAGTCTTTATATAATAATCAAGAAATTATTATTTTAAAAGATAATAATACGATTAATATAAAAGGAATTATTACTATAAATGATGATTTATGTTTATTAAAATTAGATTATATTAATAATACTTATTTTAATATTGGAAATCTAACCAAAGGGACATATAACCAAATAACTAATAATACTAACTATAAAATGTTTTCTAAAAAAATAAAAGTTTTAAATAATGATGATATTGCTTTTTCTAAATCAGTTAACAATAATTTTTCTTATGCATCAGTAATAGTTGATAATAACAATAATCTAGTTGGGATAGCCATACCCGATGTCAGTTATTCAAATTATGAAGCAATTTTAAATTTAAAATATTTAAAAAATAATTTAAATTTTAATAATTATAAAGATTATGAGGAAGTAAAAAAATCATATGTAATAAGCACGCAAAATTCAACTGTTTTAAATTATGATAAAGATAATATTACGGAATATGAAAAAATTGGCGATTTAAAAAATAATGTGCATATGAATTTAGTAAGATCTAATTTAAAAGATGGTGTAGCTACTTTTAGATTTGAAAATAAAATAGCTAGAGATTCATTAAGTGGTTTATTAAAGTATACTAATAAACTTTTAGATGAAGGTTTTAAATTACAGAATTCATCTAATTTAAAAGAAATATATCAAAATAATAATTATAAAATAGAGATTTTAAATATGTTAAATTCATCTACGATTATTATAAGTAAGGAGTAGCTATATGAAAAGAAAAAAGGAATTAGTTATCATAGGGTTAATTATTATTTTTTTAATAATTATATTACTTTTAAGATTATATATTAACTCCGTAAAAGGACTAAAAACAATTACTGTTAGTAATATAACTTATAAATATAATACTTTTTGGAATTTAGAAAATAAAAATAACGACAAAATATCATTGAGCCATCAAAATGGTAGCAATATGAATTTATATATAAAAAAATTAGATAATAATAATTTATCTTTAAATGAAATTTCTAAATTAATTGTCAATAATTATGATTATACAAAAATAACTAATATTGATAAAAAGGTAATAAATGAAAACAATTATGAGGGTCAAAATATATTATTAGAAAATAATGATGAAGAAATATTATTGACGATTTTTAAAAAAGGTGAGTATGTAATAATAAATGAATATATATCTTCACTTAATAATTATGACTTTTTAATTGATAGTGTTTTAACTTCTAACTATTATTTAAAAATAAAGGATGTGTAAAAATGATATGCCGATATTGTTTTAATAAGACTAAGGATCAAGATTTTTACTGTCGAGTATGTGGACATCGAACAGAAAAAATGCCTCAGCCAGATGAAACTCTTTTAACACCTTTAGTAGAGGAAAAAAAAGAAATAAAAGAAGAACAAAAACAAAAATTACAGTATAAAAATTTTTATATTTTCGCTATTATAATTTTTGCAATGTTTTTAATAGTTATAATTTATTTAGTAATTTTAATATTAAAAAATAAATTATAGTAACTTTTATATAACAGCTATTGTTCAAATTATTCAGGTATAATATTTTGCATAAACAAATAAGTAGGATTTTAATAAAAATTTTTATATAAAAAATGTAAATAACGTAAAAATTTGTCAATAAATGTTTGAACTTTCTATTTGCTAATGATATTATGTAAGTATAATAAGTACGATATGTATTTCTTAAGGAGATATTTTATGAAAATAAATAATAAAAAAACAAATCATTTTAAATTACCATTATTGATTGTAGGAATAACTTTAATAGTAGGAATTGCTATAGGTGTAGGTATTATTTTTTTATCCTCACCTACTAAATTAAGCAATACTAATTATGAGGCAAACGCTGGAAATGGGAATGCTACAATAAAAAGTTTAACTGCCAATGGTTCTACAAACAATGTAAAAAAAAGTGGAAATACATATAATGTAAATGTTGCAAACAATGTATCAAAAGTAACAATAAAAATAACAACTGCAAATAATAAAGCAACTATATCGGAGCCAAGTGGATTAAAAGATAAAGTTCAAGAATATGATTTAAAAGCTGGAGAACCAAAAAAGAAAAAAATTAGAGTATATTCAGCGAATAAGAAAAATCATCAAGATTATGAATTAGTAATGACAAGAGCTAAAGCAACGACATCTTCAAAACCAAAAACATCATCAAGTAAAGCATCATCAACTAGCAAACCAAAAGCGTCATCAAGTAAAGTAACATCATCATCAGTAGGAAAAGGAAATACAAAAATCAGTGATTTAACCGTAAAGGATGCAATCACTGGTGCAAGTGCTACAGTAAAATATAATTCTAATAATGAAACATATAGTACAACAGTAGCAAATTCTATATCACAAGTAAAAGTAAATGTAGTAACTAAAAATCCGAAGGCAACAATAACTGAACCAGCAGGTTTAAAAGGCGATAAAGCAGTAACATGGAAATTAGAAGCTGGAAAGACAAAAACAGTAAAAATAATAGTAAAATCAGAAAACGGAAACAATAAAAATCAATATACATTAAAAATAACAAGAGAAGCAAAACCAAAAACTAAGAGTAGTGATGCCACTTTAAAATCAGTTAAGATATATAAAACAGCCGGTTATAATGCAACAACAAAAACAGGTACAGAAGTTAATGCATCTTGGGATAAAAGTTTTAATAAAAATACAATATCTTATAATATAAAATTACCAAGCGGAGTAAATTCTATAAAATTAGTAGCGTATCCAAATGATAATGGTGCTATAATAAGCTATCCTTATGCAATGAAAAATAATCAAGCAGAATATGGTTTTAAAGCTGGAGAAACAAGGACTCCAACTATAATAGTAACGGCTGAAAATGGAACTACAAAAACTTATACCTTTAAAATAACTTCTACAAGTGGTACTTCAGCAACAAAATACACAACAGATACTGTAAGAGTAAAAAGTAGTGATGCAACTTTAAAATCTTTAAAAGTTGGTAACAAAAATGTCAGCATTGTAAAAGAAAAATATGGTTATGATGTGAGTGTTGAAGCTGGTAAAAAGACTTTAGAAGTAAAACTTAATAATCAATATGCAACAGTTTTAACACCATCAGGGTTAAGAGATTTAAATGAAACTTATACAATCGAAGCAAATAAAACAAAAACAATAAGTTTAAAAATTCAAGCTGAAAATGGAACTACAAAAACTTATACCATTAATATTAAAGGCACTAAAGCAACGGCATCTTCAAAACCAAAAGTATCATCAAGTAAAGTATCATCAAGTAAAGCGGCATCATCCGTAGGAAAAGGAAATGCTAAAATTAGTGCGTTAACCGTAAAGGATGCAATCACTGGTGCAAGTGCTACAGTAAAATATAATTCTAATAATGATACATATAGTACAACAGTAGCAAATTCTATATCACAAGTAAAAGTAAATGTAGTAACTAAAAATCCGAAGGCAACAATAACTGAACCAGCAGGTTTAAAAGGCGATAAAGCAGTAACATGGAAATTAGAAGCTGGAAAGACAAAAACAGTAAAAATAATAGTAAAATCAGAAAACGGAAACAATAAAAATCAATATACATTAAAAATAACAAGAGAAGCAAAACCAAAAACTAAGAGTAGTGATGCCACTTTAAAATCAGTTAAGATATATAAAACAGCCGGTTATAATAAGATAACTAAAACAGGAAAAGAAATAAAAGGTGATTGGGATAAAACATTTAATAAAAATAAGACGACATATAATATAACACTTCCAAGTGGAACAAAAGACTTTGAAATTGTTGCGTATCCAAATGATAATGGAGCAGTAATAAATAAACCGAATGGAATGAAAAATAATCAAGCAAAATACACAATAACTAATAAAAAAACAATAAAAATAGCAGTAAAAGCTGAAAATGGAACAATAAAAGATTATACATTTAATATGACAGTTAAAGGTAGTTTAAGTAGTACAATTGATGACAAAAATGATGACGACGGAGAGTATATCGAACCTGAAGAAGAAGGAAATGATGGCGACGGAGATTATATTGAGCCTGAAGAAGAGAATGATGGCGACGGAGATTATGTTGAACCTGAAGAAGAGAATGATAGCGACGGAGATTATGTTGAACCTGAAGAAGATGAAAATGATGATGAAATTAGCCTAGAAGAAATAGAAGAAGAGAAAAATACAGTAAAGAAAATAATAGTAAATAATGAAGAAATAAAAATAAATAAAGGAAGATCAACAGAAGTAGTAGCAATAGTATTACCAGGAACAGTAACAAATAGAGAAGTAACATGGGAAACAGCTGATGAAAGTATAGCAACAGTAGATGAAAATGGAATGATTTATGGTGTAAGTGCTGGGACAACTACTATTATTGCCACATCTGTTTCAGATCCTGAAGTACAAGAGACTATAGATGTGACAATAAATGAATCAACAGTTAATAATACTAATAATATTAACAATATCAATAATACTATTGATAAAGAAAAGTTATATGATATAAATAAAGATAATGTTATTAATGGAACTGATTACGCAATAGCATCAAATATATTTTTAAATAATACACAATATCTAAATAATGAAAAATATTTAGAATGGAAAAATCAATTAAACTTAATTAATCCTGCGGGAATAGATTTAAATGATATTTCTTCAATAGGACATTATATTTTATATAAAGAATAATTGTAAAATTTAAATAATTTTACAATTTTTTTTAATGAAAATTATATGTTGGTTTTATATATCGTTAAAATTAAACATTTTAAACATAGATATTTATTTTTAAAATGTTGAGAATTGTCGAAAAAAGTTTGACATTATATAATAGTCAGTGATAAAATTTACTTATAATAGGTAACGATATTTTGGAGAGTGATTTTTGTGAATAAAAAGAAAAATACTAATAAAAAAACTAATAATAAGAGTAAAAAAATAAATAATTTAACTCATTTTAAGTTACCATTCCTAATTGTAGGAATAACTTTAATTGTAGGAATTGCTATTGGTGTAGGTATTATGTTTTTTACTAATAATACTAATTTAAGCGACACAAATTTTAATGCTTCAATTACATCTCCGTATGCTGGAAAAACACCATATAATAGTAAATTGAATTCAATTTCCGTAACATGTACTAAAACTAGTTCTAATAAGGCTATATTATCATGTAAAAGATATTATACAGATCTTTATAAAACTAAATCAATTTTTACAGGTAAGAATGATACGTGGGGTAATTCCTATTATGCTTGCCCAGCCGGATTTGATTATGTAAATTCACGTTTTACAAAAAAATATAAAAAGCCTTCTACAGCTCATATTGATTGTTATGGCAAATCTAATCCTGTGTTGGTTGATGGTTGTAGTTATGGTATTGAATCAACTTCTGCATCCATTTCCGGTAATACTTTAACATTAAATAAAAATACAAGTGCTACAGTTAAAGTTAAGGCTACATATACTACAAAATATGGAAATACTAAAACAGCTAGTTGTTCTGTAACTTTAACACCAGCAGCTTCTACTAATACTACTAATAATAGTGGAACATCTAAAAATACATCAAATAATAAATCAAAGAATAAATCAAAGAATACAACAACTAAAAATTATAAATTTTATTATACTGATCCTAATAGTACTATTCAAAAAGGATCTTCAACAAATATAACTTCAAGTACTGCTATTGTTTGTTCAGCAAACAATTCTAATGTAACAATAACAGCGATAAGTAATGGTTGTAAAATTACCGGTAAAAAAGTAGGAACATCTACTATTAAAATTGCCAATAAAAACCATCAAGCTACATATTATACAGAAAAAATTAGTATTATAAAAAAGAATACTACTACAAATACTACCACTGTAGTTAATCAAACTAGTTCATCAAAACAAGTAAGTTCTTCCAAAAAAGCAACTTCTTCAAAGAATGTAAAACCTACAAGTATAACAATAAAAGATACAGATAGAATGGTTGAAGTTGGAAAAAGTAAAAAGATAAACTATACAATTAAGCCAACAAATGCAACAAATAAAAATGTATCATTTAAATCAAACAATACAAAAATTGTGACTGTAGATTCAAAAGGAAACTTTACTGGTAAAAAAGTTGGTAAAGCCAAAATAACAGTTACTGCAAAAGGAAAGACAAGTGTTAAAAAAGTAGTAAATGTAGAAGTTATAAATAAAAAAGCAACAAGTAGCAATGTAGCAAGTAGTAAAGCAACAACTGCAGTAGCTTCAACTACATCTGGTATAACGGTAAATTCCACTACAACTAAACCGGCTACAACAACTGATAAATCTGACACAGCAATTAGTGCTATAACAGTAAAAAATGCTAGTACAGGAGCTAGTTTTGACGTAAGTAAGAGTGGAAATACTTATAGTGCCACAGTAGCAAATGGAGTAACAAAAGTAAAAGTAAATGTAGTAACTAAAAATCCAAAATCAACAATAACAAAACCAGCTGGATTAAAAAAAGATAAAGTAGTAACATGGAATGTAGAAGCTGGAAAGACAAAAACAGAAACAATAAATGTAAAATCAGAAAACGGAAAGAAAAATAAAGATTATACTATAAAAATAAAAAGAGCAGCTAAGCCGACAACTAAAAGTAGTGATGCAACATTAAAGTCATTTACAATATATCAAACTAGTGGATATGATAATACAACTAAAACTGGAACAACAATTAAAACAATTTGGGATAAAACATTTAATAAAAATACAACATCATATAATATAATTTTACCAAGTGGAACAAAAAAATTCGAAATAGTAGCATATCCAACAAATAAAGGAGCAGTAATAACTTCACCATCAGGAATGGTAAATAATCAAGCAGAGCATACTATTACAAATTCCAAAAAAATAGCAATAACAGTAAAAGCCGAAAACGGAGCAACAAAAACATATACATTTAATATATCTATTCAGGGAACAGCTGCAGCAACAGCAGCAAGTTCAATAACTAATGTTCCAAAAATTGCTCAAAGTACTGATTATACAAATGATTTTAGTTTAAGTATTAAATATCCAAATAATAATCGAATACAATATACAATAGGAATGAAAAATACTAATTTAAAATCATGGATATGGTCAACAAATAATAAAGATAATGGAAAAAATTATACATTGTTTAATCAAGGTACAAGAACAAGTTCAACACCTACTTTAGATAAAACAAGCTATAATAGAGTTGGAAGAATAACAAAATATTATACTAATGGAAATATAAAAGAATGGATAGTAATGCCAAATTATAATTCTAAAACTAATGCAATTTATAATGAATTTAGTATTGAATTAGTATCAATAACTGATACTTTGGCAACTTACAAGATAAAAATAGCAGATCCAAGTAAAATAAGTAAATGGATTTGGTATACAAATAATAAAAATAATGGTAAAGAATATACTACATATGCGCAAGGAACAAGTGCAGAATCAACACCATTGTTACAAAAAGCAGCATATGAAAGAATAGGTAGAATAGAGATTTATTATAAAACAGGAGAAATAAGAAGATATTCAGTAAAACCAAATTATAATACAAAGACAAATACAACAGTAGATGGATTTGCAGTTATAACTCAAACCACTACACCAACACCTTCAAGCTCAGCACCAATTGTCCAAAAACCAGCAACAGATTATACAGAACTTATCGAAAAAGAGAAAAATACAGTAAAGAAAATAATAGTAAATAACGAAGAAATAAAAATAAATAAAGGAAGATCAACAGAAGTAGTAGCAATAGTATTACCAGGAACAGTAACAAATAGAGAAGTAACATGGGAAACAGCTGATGAAAGTATAGCAACAGTAGATGAAAATGGAATGATTTATGGTGTAAACGTTGGTACAACGACATTAAAAATTACTTCAAAAGCATCCGGTAATAGTCAAAAAACTATAAATGTAACAATAACAGAACCAACAACTAGCGAAGCATTAAGTAAAGGAGAAAAAGAACAATTATATGATATAAATAAGGATGGTATTGTTAATATAACAGATTATTCAATTATAAGTTATATATATTTAAATTCTCCAAAATATTTAAATAATGAAAAGTATTCAGAATGGAAAGAACAATTAGATTTAATCAATCCAGCAGGAATAGATTTAAATGATGTTTCATCAGTAGGTCAATATATTTTATATAAAAAATAATTATAAATATGTAAAAAATTGTCATATTATGATTGATTATTATTCTTAATTATGTTAAATTTGTATTAGAGTAACATTAGATAGTAGGAGAAGAAAATGAAGAAAATTTTAAAATTTAATATATATTTTATTTTAGTAATTTGTATTAGTAGTTTTTCAATTATAAGTGCCAAAGCTATAATTACTGATACATTTAGAGTTGGCTCTGTGGAGTCTGATAAATTTTCCACAACAATAAGGAAAGTTAGTGAATATAATTATGTTGTTAGTAATGCAAATGGCGGTAGTATAACAGTAACTACTTCTTCTGGTAATTTAAGATGTGCTTTTCAAAATGTTACAACTAATGTAAGCTCTATGGGTAATAAATGTACAATTTATGGATCTATTCCATCTAAAAAATATGAAGTAAAAATATTTTCAGAAAATGATAATTTCAGTAATCCCCAATATTTTAAGGTATTAACTATAGATGTAAAAAATAGTGATTCTAGTTTGAGTAATGTAAATTTAAAAAGTGTGACGGATAATAGTGGAAAAAAATTAGAAACATATATAAATGATTATTATCATTATACTTATACTAATGATACATCTAGTATTAATATAGTTGCTAGTTCTAGTTCTGCTAAATGTGAAGTAACATCAACTGGAATAACTAGTGGACTTGTATCAAATAAGAATACATGTACTATAAAAAAAGAAGGATTTAAAAAAGGTACATATAAAATAAAAATAACTAATGGAAATTCTGCAAAATATTATTTAATTGCTTTAACTCCTACTAGTGGATATAGTACTTCAGTATCATCTGTTACAGCATATGGTTTAGGTAATATAGTTAGAAAAATAGACGATGGAGAATATAATGTATTATTTAAAACTGGAGAAATTAGAGTAAAAGCTGGTGATTTAGGAGCTTATTGTAATTTTACAACTACTTCTAGCTCTTTAAGTAAATTTTCTAAAGATTCCGAATGTGGTTTATATGCCGGTATTAAGACTGGAAGTTATCCTTTTACTGTCACAAACGGAAAAGAATCAAGAAATTATAAACTGAATGTAGTTAGTAGTGATTCTAGTATGAAGGATGTATCTATTAAAAGTCTTACTGTAAATAGTGATGAAACTAGTACTAAAGATACTGATGGACATTATACTGTTAAACATAATGGAAAACTATATTTTAAAGTTACACCAAATAGTTCTAATGCTACATGTAGAATAACGGATTATTATAAAACGACAAATGGAATTTATCAAAGTGGTAATACATGTTATGTTAATCTTGAAGATGCTCAAAGTGGTAATTATTATCTAGAAGTAATTAATGGTGATACAACTAAATTCTATATAATTACTTATCAATTAAAGAGTGGAGCAACAGCTAGAATGAATCCAAGAAAAATTGTGTTAAATCAAAGTAATAATATTTATTTAAATCAAGGTAGATCTTTTGAAATTACAGCAATAGTACTTCCTGGTAATGCTACAAATCGAGAAGTTAATTGGACAACAAGCGATTCTACTATTGCGAGTGTTACTGATAATGGAATGATTTATGGAGAAAAACCTGGAATAGCAACTATTACCGCTACATCAAAACTTGATTCTTCAATTAAAAAAAGTGTTAATGTTATTATAAATGAAACTACTGCTAATGTTGTAAAGACTGACAATGGAAATTCTGGTAATAACGATGCAACATTGAAAAGCATAACATCACCAACTAATTGGTTTAAAATAAATGATTTTAATCCTAATAATACAGTATATACAACTGATATAATAACAGACATTGGTGGAGGACCAATATTAGCAACAGCTACTGATTCCAAAGCAACAGTTAAAATTTGTAATTCAGATGGTACAACTGGTTGTGTAAGTGGAGTAGGAACTGCTAGTCGTGTTATAGCAGGTGGCTTAAAAGAAATAAACACATACTTGATAATTGTAATAAATGGAACGGCAACTAAAACATATACTTTAAATTTAAGAAAAGACAATAAATCATCAACTCCAAGTTCGAGTGATCCAAGTACAAGTACACCAAGTTCAAGCGCACCAAGTTCGAGTGTTCCAAGCTCAAGTACACCAAGCTCAAGTACTCCTGGATCAAATACTCCAGGAACGAGTAGTGATAATAAAACTTATTTAAATGAAATTTTTGATATTAATAGTGATAAAGTTGTTAATCAAACAGATTATTCAATAATTTCTTATTACTATCTACAATCTCCTAAAATTTTAAATGCTAAAAACTTCTCAATTTATAAAGCTCATTTTGATGTAATAAATCCTAATGGAATTGATCTTATAAATGTAAAGGATGTTGGATTCTTTATACTTGGTTCATATAGTAAAATTAGTACCTATAATTCTACTACTTCTTCATCAAGTTCGAGCATTTCAAGTTCAAGTTCAAGTTCAAGTTCTATTAGTTCATCAAGTAGTTTGTTTAGGAGTTGATTTAAATAAAGTTAAAAAATGAATATTTTGTTATTATGAAAAAGAATAAAGGTGGTGAAAAAGAGTGATAAGGAATAAAAAAATAAATATAATATTAATTACTAATTTAATTTTATTTTTATCAATTGTTATTCTTCCTTTTAATGTTGCTGCTGCAAAAAAAGATTTAAGCGTAAATTTAAAGTGTCCATCTAAAATTGAAAAAGGAACAGCAATTGTATGTGATTTATATGCAAATTCAAATGGTGGAAGTTTTGATGGGATACAAGCTGATATTATATTAGGAAAAGGTGTTAAACTTAATTCATTTACTCCAAATGAAAAATTTAACGGAGGATTTAACAATAATAGATTACTATATATTGGAGAATGGAAATCAAAGATTAAGGTAGGAAGTATAAATTTAACAATTGATAAAAGTGCTAAAGAATTAAAAGTTGATATAGTTGATATTTCTTCTACTGATATTAGCAATTTTACTTCTGTAAAAGGCGATAATTATTCTTTTTATTATGAATTTCCTAGTAGTAAAGCATTAATTATTGTTTCATTGTTGATTTTAATTCCGATAGCATTAATAGTAGCAATAATTATATTAATAAAAAAGAAAAAAGGAGGAAATAAAAATGAAAAAAAATAAAATAATATATTATTTATTCATTTTATCATTATTATTAGTTCCATTTACAGTATTTGCAGAAGATAAAGGCACATGTACAGATGCTAGTACATCATTAAGTTGTAGTTATACTGGTGGAACAACAGCGGAATGTGCATTGTCCATAAGTCCAGGAACGTATAAAGATATTAGTGCGTATTCTGGTACATTAAGTAATGCAACATTAAAATCAGTGGATACTATAAGTGGTGTAAGTAGCGGTTCATCATTTGAATCATCAAATGGAAATTTTTTGACATTGATATCACCTGCACCTACAGATACAACTAATATACTTAAATTAACTATTGATAGTATTAATGATCCTTCAAATGTTACTTTAAGTAGTCAGAGTATGACATTTAATACTGAAGATGATTGTAACTTAGCTGATATAACTGCTACATTTGAAAATGAACCTTTAGAAACAGCTGAATCTGATCAAACTTCTGCTCAACAAAGTAATCCTCATACTGCAAACGAAAATATTGCTTATATCGGTTTATTAATAGTTGCTTTAGGTATTATTGGCTTGATAGTATTAAATAAGAAAAAATTAAAAATTTAGGGGGAGAGTAATTATGAAAGAAATAGAAAAAAAGAAAAAAATTAGTACAACTATAATATTAGTTGTTGTAGCATTATTGTTAATTGGTGGAGCATATTATATTTTTGGACCTAATGGTTCTTTAGGTGGAACATTATTTAAAGCTGGTGTTGCTGATATATCTTTAGATTCATCAGCATTAACTGTTGAAGTAGGAGATTATGTTGATATTAAAGCAACTGCTCTAAATAGTTCTTCGTTAAAATACGAAGTTGCTGATACTTCAATTGCAACAGTTAATACTAGTGGTCGTGTTACTGGTGTAAAAGTTGGTTCTACTACTGTAAAAGTTATTGATACTGCTGGAAAATATGTTGAATGTAATATTACAGTAAAAGCTGCTAGTGTAAAAACACAATCTATAACTTTAAATAAAACAACTTTATCACTTGAAGTTGGTACATCTCAAACTTTAGCTGCTACAGTTGTACCATCTAATGCAACAGAAAAAGATATTAGATGGGACTCATCAAATGAATCTGTTGCTACTGTAAATGGTGGTGTAGTAACAGCTAAAAGTACTGGTGTAACAGTTATAACTGCTTATAATTTAGAAAACAAAGTAGCAACATGTGTTGTTACAGTAACAGAAAAAGCTTCTTAAGAAGTTTTTTTTTGCTTATTTTTTAAAAATTAGATATAATAATAAATATTAGAAAGAAGGTATAAACTATGAATCCGGTTGCAATATCTTTAGGTCCTTTGGAAATTAGATGGTATACAATATTAATAATTTTGGCTTTTTTAATTGTCAGTTTTGTTATTAGTAGAGAAGCAAAAAGATTTAAATTTAGTAAAGACTTTATTTTTAATTTAATATTTTGGACTGTTATTATGAGTTTTTTAGGAGCAAGAATTTATTATGTTATTTTCAATTGGTCATATTATGCTTCTCATTTAGACGAAATTATTAAAATTTGGCAAGGAGGACTTGCTATTCACGGGGGATTAATTGCTGGTACAATTACAATTTTAGTTTATTCAAAAAAATACAAAGTAAATGTTTTAAAACTTTTAGATATAGTGGTAGTTCCCTTACTTTTAGGTCAAGCAATAGGCAGATGGGGTAATTTTTTTAATAGTGAAGCTCATGGAGCGGCTACATCTTTAAATGCCCTTCAATCTTTGCATATTCCTAGATTTATTATAAATGGAATGAACATTGGTGGTGTATATTATCAACCGACATTTTTATACGAGTCATTATGGTGTTTAATTGGATTTATAGTCTTACTATTTGTCAGAAGATATAAATATATTAAAATAGGACAAATTACCGCCTTATATTTAGTGTGGTATGGTATTGGTCGTTTCTTTATTGAAGCATCTAGAACTGATTCGCTAATGTTAGGTGGTTTTAAAGCTGCCCAAATTATATCAGTTATTATGTTTGTAGGTGGATTAATTTTATTTTTTGCTCTACATAGGAAAAGTAAATTTGAAAATCTATATAATAATATTAGTGATGATGAGATAGAATTTTAAAGGTGATTAAAATGAAATATGATTTAATAATTATAGGTGCTGGTCCAGCTGGGGTAGCTGCTGCTATTTATGCTAAGCGTAGTGGTCTAAATATCTTAATAATTGAAAAAAATATGGTTGGCGGATTATTAAATAATATAAATTCTATTGAAAACTATCCCGGAATTAAAAATATAAGTGGGCCAGATTTGGCATTTAATATGTTTGAACAATTAAAAAATTTAAATATTAAAATTCAAAAAGAAGAAGTTTTAGATATTAAACTGGAAGATAATTTTAAAAAAGTTATTACAAATAAAGACACTTATTTTACTAAATATATAATTTTAGCAACTGGCAGAGCTACTAATAAATTAAATGTTTTAAATGCCGATAAATTTTTACATAAAGGAATTAGTTATTGCGCCATTTGTGATGGAAATTTATATAAAGACCAAGAAGTTTGTGTTGTTGGTGGCGGAGATAGTGCTTTCCAAGAATCTTTATATTTAGCTAATATCTGTTCAAAAGTAACTATTTTAATTAGAAAGAATAAAGCACGAGCTAAAAAAGAATTATTAAATAGAGTAAAGGAAATTAAAAATATTGAAATATTATATAATTCTTCTATAGAAAGGCTTGATGGCAAAGATAAATTAGAAAGTGTTCAACTAACTAATGGTAATACTATTAAATGTTTGGCATTATTTGTTTATATTGGTTTTCTACCTTCTTTAGCATTTTTAGATAATTTAGATATTGCAATGGAAAATAATTATTTAATTGTTGATAATAATTATGAAACATCTATTGAAGGAATTTATGCTGTTGGCGATAATATTAAACAACAAATTTATCAAATTGTAACAGCAGCTTCGGCTGGCGCTGTTGCTGCTACTAATGTATTTAATGAGCTAAAAAATCCTCAAAAATAAAAAACCTTATATCAAATTGATATGAGGTTTTTTATTTATTATTTTTCATCATGTTTATTAAAGTTTGTGAATATTAACCATATGTTAACTAATCCGCAAAGGCCAATTAATAGGTAAGTAGCATTAGTTACCATGCTATCATTGCCAAATAAAGCAGTTACTAAATTAATATCTAATAAACCAATTAATCCCCAGTTTAAGGCGCCGATTACAGTAAAAATTAAACATATTTTTTGTAACATATTCATATATTTATCATCTCCACTCTTATTATGCTTATATTTTTCAAAAATATGCATGAATATTTTTGAAAAGTTAATAGTATATTTAAATTAGAAAAGGGGATGTAAATGAAAAAAATCTTTTGCCTATTTTTGGCATTATTTTTACTGAGTGGTTGTGGTAAAACAACAGAAAAAAATATAAGTAACGAATTTATTAAGAAAGTTAATAAAACAAACACTTATTATTTAAAAGGAACTATGGAAATTATTAACAATGATGACACATTTAAATATAATATTGATGTTAGATATGATAATGGTAAAAAAATAAGAGTAAATTTAGTTAATAAAATTAACGAACATGAGCAAGTCATACTTAAAAATTCAGATGGTGTTTATGTTGTTACGCCTTCACTTAATAAAAGTTTTAAATTTCAAAGTGAATGGCCAGATAATTCTTCACAATCTTACTTACTTCACAATTTAAAAAATGATATTAAAAATGATCAAAAAGTAGAATCTAAGAAAAAAGATAATTTATTTTATATAAAAGCCACAGTAGATTATCCTAACAATCCTAGTTTGAAATATGAAAAAATTGTAGTAGATAAAAAAGGGAATTTAAAAGAAGTTCAAGTATATGATAAAAATGATAATTTAAAAATAAAATTAAAAGTTAATAAATTGGATTTAAATGCTTCAACTGATGATGACTATTTTGAATTAAGTTCTATAGTTGATGAAAATTGTTGCAAAACAACTGATCAAAATCCTTCTTCTAGTAAAGATAAAGATGATGAAAATTGTTGTAATGCTAGTAACTCAGAAACTGATAATAATTGCTGTAATAATAATGAAACTGATAAAACTACCAGTGCTACCGATGATATAACTTATCCACTATATCTGCCAACTGAGACTTATTTAACATCAAAAGATGTAATTAATACGGATGAAGGTTCTAGAACAATATTAACATTTACCGGAAGTAAGCCATTTATATTAGTGGAAGAAACAGCAGCAATAAATTCTGAATTTGAAGTTATTCCAGTTTATGGAGATCCTGAAATTTTAAATGATGCAGTTGCCTCTTTGTCCTCTTCTTCCTTAACATGGACTTCAAATAATAAAGATTATTATTTAACAAGTAGTAATTTAAGTAACGAAGAAATGTTAAGTGTTGCAGCATCTATTAATAATTCAACGGCTGTACTTGCTGAAAAATAAAGTGATTTATAATCACTTTTTTACTTGCTTTATTTAATAAAATAGTCTATATTAATGACAAAAAGCGAGGAAAAATATGATAAAGTTTAATGCCAAAGAGTTAGCTAATTACATTATATATCGCTATAATTTAGAAAATAAGGAAATTTCTAAAATTAAATTGCATAAAATTTTATATTATGTATATGGCTATATTTATAAATTTACTAATCAAAAATTATTTGCTGAAGAATTTTATAATTGTCCATATGGTCCAATAATAAAAGATGTTCATTATAGTATGGGTAAAAATGATTTTAAAAATCTTAGTAGTGATATAGATTTGTTAGAAAAAAGTCTTGTAATTCCCAAATTAAATTTAAATATAGAACTTTTAGATATAATAAACTATATTATAAACATTATAAACTCTTATACTGATGAAGAAATTATTTTTAAATCTAAAATGGAAAAACCATGTTATATGACTGAACATGATGTTAAGATAAAAGATACTTTAATTCATGAATACTTTTTATCAAATGATCCTTTAAAGATCCAGGATGAAGCTGAAAAAAATTGTTGTGACTTTCCAATTTTAAAAAAATAATATAATAAATGGTTTTATTTTGATTGAAATAAAATTCTCTTTATGATATTATTTTTATAGAATAGAGAGATGGTTTTTACATGGATAGTTCATTAATAATTCAACTAGATTCAATGTATAAAGAAATATCTGATGAGATAAATAACGAATTAAATGGAATAGATTATATTGACTATTTAAATAGATTATATACAAAAAGTAAAAATGAATTAGAAAAAGATATAAATTTATTAGAATTTAGAATAGAAGATTTAAAGAAAAATGGTAAAAATTCAAAAAGTGGAATTAATCAAGATAATATTATCAGTTTAGAAAATGAAATAGAAAGACAAAATAAGTTAATAGAATCCTTTAAATTAGAATTACAAAATATTGTTAAAGATGAAGATAACTTAAAAAAACAACTTTCTTATATGGAAGATGATTTACAGTGGGCACCAATAATATCTGGCTTTAGTATTAATAAAAATAAAAATGAACAGAAATATTTATTAGAAAAAGGCTTAGCTAATTGTCAAAAACGAAGAAAAGATTATAATAGAGAAATACAAAATGCTGAAAATAATATAAAAATTAATTTGGAAAATATAGCCCTTTATAAAAAGGCTATTTCTGAATATGAAGATGTAGACGATTTAGCTTCTTTAGAAAGAAATTTAGCATCTAAAAAATCTGAATTAATAGAACTTGACTATAATTTAACAATGATTTCTCAAACGCCATCTTACTATTATGAAAAAATAAAAGATATTATCAATAGTGATGCATCTTTAAAAGAAAAAGAAAATGAATTAAATGAATTTAGAAAATATATTTCTTTTATAAAAGAAAAAATACAAGAAGTAAAAGTTGATAATGTATTTATTTCCGAAGATATAAATACGATAAATGATTATAAAAAACTTATTGATTATAATAAAAAAGAAATTGCTAATAACCAAAAAAATATTGCTTTTTATGATCAACATTATGCTGAAACGTTGGAAAATATTGCGAGAAAAGAAAAATTGATTGAACAATATAGAAATCAACTGAAGGAAATAACAGAGAAGATAAATAGCAAAACTGATAAAAAAGAAATTAAAAAATTAAATTCTAAGAAAATAAAATGTGAAAGAAACTTTAATTTAGAGCAAGCAAATCTTCTTGATTTGTATCAAAAATCTTCTTTAATTATTAGATATAAAGATAAGTTATTATCTGATACTGAATTTTTAAATAATAAAATTGATGAATATGAAACTAAAATAAATAATATTAAGTCAAAATCTCCGTCTTTAGATATTATTAATAATAAATTTTTGGCTGATGATTTATCTGATTTAAAATCAATTAATAAAGAAAAACCAATTGATGTTGATTCTATTAATATTGTTATTCCCGAAAAAAAGGAAAAACCTAGAACTATTGATAGAGCAAGTAATTTAAAACATGAAGAAATAAAAGCTAAAGATAATAATTCAAATTATGAATTGTCAGATAATATAAATACAAAGAAAAAAGGTAAAGGCAAAAAAATAAAAGCAATCTATAATGCTCCAAAACATTTATTAGAGATTATTAAAAATAAAGCATCAGACCTTAAAAATTATTTTAGTCAGTTTAAAAAAGAAACTGAGCCTAAAAAAAGCAAATTAGAAATAGAAGCTATTCTTGAACAAAATAAAATAAACTTACCAACTATTGATTTTTGGGAAATGTATTCTGTTGGACTAAAGGAAAGTAAAATAGATCCTAAAATGGAATCATTTAATATTTTCGAAGTATCTAAGCCTGGAGAAACTGAAGATGAAGCTTTCAAAAGATTTAAAAACAAATTAATGAAAAATTATGATAGTGCTATATTTGTTAAATTTATTACTAAAGATATTGTTCCGGGATCTATTATTGCTCAAAAATTAAATATTGATATAACTTCTGGGGATTTATATGCAGTTATTCCAAAAAGTTATTATACCCAAATTATGAATAATCGAAATAAAAAATATGAAAAAGCTATGCAAGGTCGAAAAAAGTAAACATTGTTTGCTTTTTTTTATTAGCTTTGATATAATTTTTTTAGGTGATAAAAATGGCTAAAAAAGTTAATTTTTCTAAAAATGAATCAAATGATGTTAAAAAATTTATAATTTCCTTAGTTATTGTCGCTTTAGTAGTTGGGCTAATTTATATTCTTACTGGTTTATTTGTTACTAAAGATTTAAAAAAATCTGATGATAAAACTACAACTAAAGCGGAAATTGATTATGATTTAACATTAATTGGTAATATTTTTGATTTAGATTATGATGATTATTATGTTATGGTTTATGATTTTGATAATGATGATTCTACTAAAATTGAAAGTTTAATCTCTAATTATAAAACAAGTGATAATTACACAAAAATATTTAAAGCAAACATTTCTGATAGTTTAAACAAAAATTTTATTGATAAAAATAATTCAAATCCAAATGCTTCAAATATTGGGGAAATTAAAATTAAAGATACAACATTAATTCATTTTAAAAATAAAAAAATAGTTAGTTATAAAGAAAATTATGAAGAAATTGAAGAAGAATTAACTAAATAATTCTTTTTTTTTAGTGAGGCTAATATGAAAAATAAAAAAAATTTAGCAAAATTTAGTTTTATGGAAGTAATTATAATTATCATAGTAACTGGAATTATAAGTTTTATTACAAGTGGTGTAATAATATATAATAATCTTCAAAGAGATACAAATATGAATTTTGAAAAAATTAAAAATGATAAAAATATTCAAGAATTTATATCAACTTATTATTCAATAAATGATAATTATTATTCTAAAGTTAATAAAGAACAACTTATTAATAATGCCATTGATTCTATGCTTGATGAAATAAATGATCCTTATACTTCTTATATAGATCAAAATAAGACTAAAATATTAAATGAAAAATTAAATGGTATATATAATGATTTAAAAGTTTGTTTAAAAAAAGATGATGATAATAATCTTATAATTTCGAAAATTTATAATAGTAATAATATAAATTTAAAAAAGAAAGATATTATTACTTATATTAATAATAATAAAGCAAGTGATTTATCAAATAGGCAAATTGCCAATATTATTGCTAATAATCAAACTATTAATTTAGAAATTAAAAGAAAACAATCTAATATTAAAGTTGATATTGCTTCTAAATATATTTTAATGCCTAATGTTTTTACTGACGTTATAAAATTAAATGATAAAAAGATAGGATATTTATATATTGAACTATTCTCTGATAGTTCTTATAAAGATTTTTCTAAATCATTAAAAGAATTGGAAGATAAAAATATAGAAAGTTTAATAATTGACCTTCGAAATAATACCGGAGGATATTTATCTAGTGCTAAAAAAATATCTGAATTATTTTTAAAAGAAGGGAAAGTTATTTATACTTTAGAAACAAAAAATAAGCAAAAGACGTATTTTGATGAAACAGATGAAAATCGTAATTATGATATTAGTATTTTAGTTAATAAAAGTACAGCATCATCTGCTGAAATATTAGCAAGTGCTCTTCATGATAGTTATGGAGCATTGTTAATTGGCGAAAAAACTTATGGTAAAGGAAAAGTTCAAAAGACGCAAGCATTAGATAATGGTTCGATGATAAAATATACATCTTCAAAATGGTATACTCCTAATAATAAATATATAGATCAAATTGGGTTAACTCCAGATATAGAAATACCAGCTGATAATGATTATGATAACCAATTAGAAACAGCAATTAATATTTATAAATAAAAGAACAAGATTTTAAATTATAAATCTTGTTTTTGAATTTCCCTAAAATTTTTTTATATTCAAGATTTGTAATAAACAATTTTATATTGTATAATTTAATTGAGGAAGATAAAAATGAATAAAAAAAACAAAATAAGAGTAGGAGATAGGCTTACCATTCATTGTTATAAACATAATGGAATGTTAGAACATACATCAGATGAGGCAATAGTTTTAGAAGATAATGATGAAATGTTAATATGTGGTAATGGAAAAACTAGAATAACTGAAAAAGATGGTCGAAGTTATATGACAAATGAACCGGCAGTATTATTTTTTTATAAAAATCATTGGTTTAATATAATCGGCCAGTTAAAAAAATATGGTTTATTTTATTATTGTAATATTGCAACTCCTTATTTAATTGATGATGGTATTATAAAATACATTGATTATGATTTAGATTTGCGAGTATTTCCCGATGGGGGATTTAAAATTTTAGATCGAAATGAATATAATTATCATAAAAAATTAATGCATTATCCAAAAGAAACCGATATGATTTTAAAAAGAGAGTTAACTGAACTTATCGAAATGAAGAAAAAAAATATTGGTCCTTTTGCTAAAGGCGTTGTAGAAAAATATTATAATATTTATAAAGAAAATTACAAAAATCAAGAAAGAGAGTAATTTTTTTTATTTTGTTTAATATAATATAAAGAAATCTAGAAATTGATGATTTATTTTAGAACAAATATTGATTTTTTACCTTTATTTTACGTTAAAAATAAAGAAATTGTCGAAATTTGAAAAAAAATCAAAAAAAGTGTTGACATCGACTTCTGGATTTGATATATTACTAATGCGCTTGACAAAAAATCAAGCAACAAATGATCTTTGAAAACTAAGTAAAATGTCAATTTTTGAAAGCTTAGATTAAACTGAAATTTAAAGATTTAATTAATAAATCTTTTTTATTGAGAGTTTGATCCTGGCTCAGGATGAACGCTGGCGGCATGCCTAAGACATGCAAGTCGAACGCGGTGGCCCATTGAAAGTTATTGAAAGTGGAGTGCTTGCACAAAGCCGGATTTAACTGGATTTGGATTTTCCACCGAGTGGCAAACGGGTGAGTAACACGTGGGTTACCTGCCTTTAAGTTGGGGATAACAGTTGGAAACGATTGCTAATACC
>CANRDL010000004.1 GCA_947629405.1 uncultured Bacilli bacterium | reverse complement strand
AGTTTTACTGATTTACCATAATATTTTTTATAAGAATTATATGATAACTCATCCAAATAATCTTTAGTTAGTGATCCGCCATTTAAAACTTTATCATACATATCTAATTCCATTTTTCCTTCTCTAACTGCTCCGAAAAGATTGTTAATAATTATATCTAAAATATTATTTATACCAGTTAATTTTTCATTTTTATCATCACTATTTTGGGATATATAATATGATAAAAGAAATTCATTAGTTAAAGAAGCAACCTCGACAACATGAAGAGAAATTTGACGATATTGTAATGGAACATTTTCATTTAAGAAAATATTTTGGACAGCATGACCCGATTCATGAGCAATAGTCGATAAAGAAGATAAATTATTTTGAAAACTCATTAAAATACGAGAATTTTTTGATATGGAACAAGAAGAAAAAGCTCCGCTATGTTTTCCCTTATATTGACAATAATCAATACATTTATTTTTAATAATTGAATCATATTTATTTAAATAATCTTTGCCAAGTGGTTTAAGAGATTGTCTGACAACTTCTTGAGCTTCTTCGATTGTATACTCTTTATCTGATGAAACTAAATCAAGAGCCATATCATATTGTTGTAATTCATCTAAATTTAAAATTTTTCTTTTTAAATTATAATATTTTTGCAATACGGGAATTCCCTTTTCAGTTACACTTATAAGTGTATCAAAAACTTTATTTGACATATTAAGTTCAAACAATTTTTCATCCCAAGAACTTTTATAATGGTAAATTTTAGCAAGAGAATTGTTCATTTTAACATATCCATTTAAAAGGGATGCAGATGTTTGACCATATTGATCAATTTTAGTATTAAATAACTTGTAAACTTTTTTTCTAATTTCTCTATTTTTACTTCTCATTAAATAATTATAATTATTCATAGCAATTTCATAAATTTTTCCATCATCAAATTTAATTTTTCCATAATTATGTTCATTATTTAAGAGATTAGAAGAAATATCACTATAACAATTCATAGAATTCACAAGTTCAGATACTATAAGTTCTTCTGCTTCTGATAAAGTATGTTCTTTTTCACGATAAGATTTATCTAAATCATCTTTAAATTCTAATAATTTTTTTTCTTTTACAAATAAATTATCATATTCTTTTTTTGATAATTTTAAAAGCTCTGGTAAAAAGAAACAAATACATTCTTCAAATTTTGCTCCTAAAAGAATAACTTTATTTTCTCTTTCAATATTTTTAGAAATACCAAGTTCTTGATCATTAATTAATGAAGAATAAACAATTAAATTTTGCCATAAAGAAATTGCGTATATGTCTTTACTTAAAAATTCATATAATTTACTTGGATTTTTAGTACAACCTTTATAATTTTTTAATTCTAAAATTAATTTTTCCGTTTCTTTAAAACTTTTATTAAAATCTTCTTCATTTTGAAAATATTCACTTAAGTCCCATTTATATTTTTCGGGAACTTCACTTCTATTATTATATGATTGCATATGATACCTTTCTAACATCAGTTAAAAGTTCTAGTTTCCTAGAACTTTTACTTAATTTTATTATTTTTCTTCGTATTCAGCTTCTTCAACATCTGAACTTTTTGTTTTATCAGATTTTTTAGCCTTTTTTTCTTCCTTTTTTTCTTGTTTTTGTTCGGCTTGGGCTTTCTTTGCGGCTTCTTCATAAGCTTTTTGAGATAATTTCATAGCTTTTTCATTTAAAGAATCTTTTTTAGCTTTAATATCATCAATATCATTTTTTTCTAAAGCTTCTTTTAATTCTTTAACTGCTTTTTCGGCTTCTTCTACATCTTTTTTATCAGCTTTATCGCCTAAATCTTTAATAGCTTTCTCTGTTGCAAAAATTATTTGTTCAGATTCATTTTTAAGTTCAGCTTCTTCTTTACGTTTTTCATCAGCTTCTTTATTAGCTTCAGCTTCTTTAACCATCTTATCAATTTCTTCATCACTTAATGCCCCAGAAGATGTAATTGTAATTGATTGTTCTTTATTAGTTCCTAAATCTTTAGCTGTAACATTAACAATACCATTAGCATCTATATCAAATTTAACTTCGATTTGTGGTACTCCACGTGGTGCTGGAGGAATATTAGTAAGTTGGAATCTTCCTAAAGTTTTATTATCAGCAGCCATTTTTCTTTCACCCTGTAATACATGAACATCTACAGCTGGTTGATTATCAGCAGCAGTTGAGAATACTTGCGATTTACTTGTTGGAATTGTAGTATTTCTTGGAATAAGAACAGTCATTATATCACCAAGAGTTTCAATACCAAGTGATAATGGTGTTACATCAAGAAGTACTAAATCATCAACTTCACCAGTAAGTACACCACCTTGAATAGCGGCACCCATTGCTACTACTTCATCTGGGTTAACACCCTTTGAAGGCTCTTGTCCAAGTTCATCTTTAACAAGTTTTTGAATATATGGAATACGAGTTGAACCACCAACTAAAATAACTTTATCAATATCATTTTTAGTCATATTAGCATCTTTTAATGCTTGATGAACTGGTTCTTTAGTTTTTTCAAATAAATCCATACATAAATTTTCAAATTTAGCACGAGTTAAAGACATTTCTAAATGAAGTGGTCCATCACTTCCTTGAGATATAAATGGAAGAGAAATAGATGCAGTAGTTGAAGCGGATAAATCTTTTTTAGCTTTTTCAGCAGCATCCTTAAGTCTTTGCATTGCCATTTTATCTTTTGTAAGATCTATTCCATTTTCTTTTTTAAATTCGTCAGCAAGATAATCAATTATTTTTTGATCAAAATCATCTCCACCAAGTCTATTATTTCCACTAGTAGATTTTACTTCAAATATTCCATCTCCTAGTTCTAGAATAGATACATCAAATGTACCTCCACCCAAGTCATAAACTAAAATAGTATGATTATTATCTTGTTTATCAAGACCATATGCAAGAGCTGCTGCTGTTGGTTCATTAATAATTCTTTCAACTTCAAGACCAGCTATTTTTCCAGCATTTTTCGTTGCTTGACGTTCAGCATCATTAAAGTATGCAGGAACTGTAATAACAGCTTTATTTATTTTTTCACCAGCATATGCTTCAGCATCAGCTTTAATTTTACTTAAAATTTTAGCACTGATTTCTTCTGGTGTATATTTTTTTCCATTAACTTCCACTTTTTCTTTAGTACCCATTTTTCTTTTAATTGAAGAAATAGTACCATTATAATTAGTTACGGCTTGACGCTTTGCAACATCACCAACCATTTCTTCTCCATTTTTTTCTGCAAATACAGATGGAGTTGTACGATTTCCCTCTGAGTTTGGAATTACTTTAGGGTCTCCACCTTCTAAAATTGCACAACAACTATTAGTTGTACCTAAGTCAATACCTATTATTTTTGCCATATTATTCACTCTCCTATTCATTTACTTTGACCATGGCAGGTCTAATTACTTTATCTTTATATATGTAACCTTTTTGAAATACTTCAGTTACAATATTAGAATCATATTTTTCATTTTTATCTGTAAGTACTGCTTGCATACAGTTTGGATCAAATTCTTTGTGTAAAGCCTCAATTTCTTGTACTCCATAAGAATTTAACGCTCCAATTAAATTAGTATAAATCATTTTAAAACCACTTAAGAATTTTGAAAGTTCATCATCTAAATTATCATCATCTTTAACAATAGCTCGTTCAAAATTATCTATTGTCTCAAGAATAGTTTTAATTAAATTTTGTCCATCATATTTTATGATTAAACTTTTTTCTTCTTCGGCGTGTTTTTTAATATTTTGAATTTCAGCATTTAACCTTAGTATCTTATCATCTTTTTCTTTAATTTGATTTTTTAAATTTTCAATTTCTTTATTATTTTTTTTATTTTCTTTTGGCTTTGTTGCTTTTTCGTTATGAATATTTTTTTCTTTTGTTTTTGTTTTTTCTTCCATTATTTATCTCCTTCAATTTGTTTAGTAATATAATCAAGTAACCCTACTACTTTGTCATACTCCATTCTTTTGGGTCCTACAACAGCAATAGTTCCTTCTTCACCATTTACATGATAATGAGTTTTAATAATTGTAACATTTGAATCAAATTCTGTTTCATTTCCGATATAGATATTTATTCCTTTTTCTTGATTATCTTCAATTTTAGTTACTAAATTTTCATCATCAAGCTTATCTATAATTCTTTTAACTTCTTCAATATTACTACTGTATTCTGGTTGTTTTAAAATATTAGACTTTCCACTAAATACGATATTATTTTTCGTAAAATCATTAAAAGTATCATAGAAGATATTATAAATAGTTTCATATTGACTAATAATCTTTGCAATCTCTGGTTTTATTTCATATTCTAAGCGCATATTTACTTCATCAATTGGTGTTCCAACAAGCATTTTATTAATAATTTCAGATGTCTTAACAATTTCTTTAATAGAAATATTATTTGGAATTTTAAATTGCTTATTTTCTACTATTCCCTTACTTGTACAGACTAATGCAACTATATGATTGTCATCAACTTCTATAATATTAATCTGTCTTAATAAGTTATCCTTAGAACTTTTACCTAAAACAACAGATGTATAATTAGTAATTTCCGAAATTATTTCTACACATTTACTGATAGCATCACTAACTTCTAAAGAATTATTTTGAAATATTGTTTGTAATTTTAAGACATCATCACCAGTCAATTCTTTAGGAACCATTAAATTTTCTACATAATACCTATATCCTTTTTCCGAAGGAATTCTTCCAGATGATAAATGCGTTTTTTCAAGCAATCCCATCTTTTCTAAAACAGCCATTTCATTTCTAATTGTTGCTGAAGAGCAATTAAATTTTTCACATAATGAAGATGAACCAACCGGTTTTACATTCTTTATGTAGCTTTCGACTATTTCTTTTAAAAGATCTTTTTGCCTTTTATCCAAAATACATCACTTCCTTAAAATTGGCACCATTATTTCCTTAGTGCTAATTACATTATAATATTATGCTTAGCACTTGTCAATATATGAGTGCTAATTTTTAAAAAATTTTACAAAAAAAAATAAAATAGCATCACTATTTTATTTTTTTAGCTACAACTAAGATAAAAGAATTAGCAGGTTCATAGTAACATGTTTGCAAAATAACTATATCATCTTTAGGTGATACATCTACATCTAATACAAATTTTGAACTATCCTTAAGCCATTTTAAATGATTTTCATATTCATTATTATTACTGAAATCTATTTGCATATGAGTAGTTGTATTATTAGGAATAACCATTACTGAAAATATTTTATAATTATATAATCCAGTTTCATCTAATATTTGAATGTATGAATGTTCATTTACAAATGATTCATTTAAAAAATTTTCTAGCTCATGAAATACTGGTTTTAATGTACGAGAATTATGTCCATAAAATATTTTAACTTTATCATCTATTTTATTTCGATAATCCATAAAAACTGAACCTAAACGATTCTCTTCTTTGTTTACTGAGTGATCTAAATAAAATGAATTGTCAGTTGATTGAACTAATGTTGTATCTATGCCAGTTCCATTAATTTTTAAAGAACCAATAACTTCTGTATTATTAAATTCACTTCGCAGGCTATCAACAGCGTTTTGATATACTGTTACATCAACTTGTTTTTCAATTTTTTCTTGATTTTTAGAATTTTCAATTTGATATGCAGTTTCTAATGTTTTAGTTTTGTATTTATCCAATTGATTTTGATATAAATAAACAGCATTTACGGAAGAAGAAATAAATATAAAACATAATAAAACAATTCGAAATAAATTTAATCTCCTTTTCATATAAACCCCCTAAAATTGCTTTTTATAGTATCATATAATATACAAATTGTCAATAAAAGTAAATTAAATTATTTTAAACAATTGCCATCACATTTAAAATTTAAAAAACATCTGGTTCTATAATACGAGCTTGATTTTTTTTAGTTTTTTGTCTATTACCAATTTTTTCTAATTCATTATTAAATTCTTCATCATATAATATTTCATTGGCAATAATTTGTCGTGCTAATATGACTCTATCTAAAAATCGATTTGCATCAAATTCAAGTTTAGTAAATGAAAATTTACCTTCTTCCCCATAAAATATATTTTCTTGTTCTAAAATAAAAGTTAAATCTTTAAGTAAATTAATTTTTTCTTGATATTCTTTCATATTATTTTTCCTTTCTTTTATATATTATAATTTAGTTTTAAAAAAAGTAAAGTATTTTATTTAAGTATCATTTCTTCTTTTCTTTTTTTCTTTTTTTAAATCTAAATGCTTCATTTATTTTTTCAAAATATTCCCCAAGATTATGATCTTTAATTTCAACATCAGTTAAATTACTGCTTCTTCCATATTTAACATATTGATTATAACTCATAGTGGCACCAATACTTCCCGTAAAATTTGTGTGATAAATCTCACAATCATCAAATGGACCGGTAATTTCTACTCCTTTTAATTTGGCATATCTTAAATCCTTGTTAAATACTTTTTGGGGATTTAATTTTACCCCATATAATCCACTAAAATCAAATTCATATGCATTAAAATCATCAAAAGATATATCTGATAAATCTAATTTTTTGACTGATGTAATATATAATTCAAAGGTTTTATATAATTCACCAGTTATTTCACATTTTTCATATGTAAATATTAATTTTTCTAATATTTTGGGGTCAATATCAATTTTTATTTTTTTATTTCCTTTATAGCCATCTAAACGGTTTCTTAAATAATATCTTAATGTTTCTATCTGTTCTTCATTTAATTCTTCTTTGTCTAACATATAAATATCCTTTCTTTCAAATACTATATTTTATATTATTATTAATTTAAAATCAACAAAAAAAATGAAAAAGATTATTCTTTTTCATATTATATTGTATTTAAAATCAATTTATAATTTATAAAAATTTAAAAATTCATTATATAACTTATTACATTTTTCTTTATTCATTTCAACTTTATCTTTATAAGGATTAACAATTTTTAAATTTTTATATTTTTCATCACCTAGTTTATGATAAGGTAAAAAGTCTATTCTTGTAACATTTTTTATATTATCTTTAATAAAATCACTTAATTTTTTAATATAATCTAAATTATCATTAACATCGGGAATTATAACTTGTCTAATCCAAACTTCTATATCAGTTTTATTTAGTTCTTTTATAAATTGCATAAATTGATTAAAGAAATCTTTTCTGGTAATATTAATATAATCTTCTTTATTGATGTGTTTAATATCAAGGAGTACTAAATCAATATATTCAAAAAGTTTTTGATAATTACACTTTGCAATTCCGGCAGTATCTAAAGCAATATTAATATTTTCTTTTTTTAATTTTTGACAAGTTTCTAGTAAAAAATCATATTGCAAAAGAGGCTCTCCACCAGAAAAAGTAACACCTCCACCATTTTTAAAATATGGTTTGTTTCTAAGTACTTTCTCTACAATTTCCGAAGATGTATAATTTAAACTACCCATTTTCCACATTTCGGGATTATGACAATATTTGCATCTTAAATTACAACTATTAAGAAAAATTACTGTACGAATTCCTGGACCATCTACTAATCCAAAAGTTTCGATTGAAGCAACTGACCCTTTTTGCATTTTACATACTCTCATGAAAAGTTCTAGCAATAACTTCTTCTTGTTGTTTTTTAGTAAGACGATTAAAGCGGACTGAATAACCAGATACTCTTATAGTAAGAAGAGGATATTTTTCAGGATTATTCATTGCATCAATTAAAGTTTCCCTATTTAAAACATTGACATTTAAGTGATGCGCTCCTTTTTCAAAATAACCATCCATCAAAGTAACTAAATTAATAATTCTCTCATCAGCTTTTTGACCTAAAGCAGAAGGAATAATTGAAAAAGTATTTGATATACCATCTCGACAACAATTAGCCCAATCAAGTTTAGCAACCGAATTTAAAGAGGCAATTGCTCCGTTTGTATCTCTTTGATGCATAGGATTAGCTCCAGGGGCAAAAGGAACTCCAGCTTTTCTGCCATCAGGAGTAGCACCTGTTTTTGAACCATAAACTACATTTGATGTAATAGTTAAAACTGACATTGTTGGTGTAGCATTTCTATAACACTTATGAGAAGATAATTCTGAATATATTTTTTCTAATATTTCTTTCGCTATATTATCTACTCTATCATCATCATTGCCATATTTAGGAAAATCTCCTTCAATTTCAAAATCAACAGTAATTCCATCTTTATCTCTAATTGGTTTAACTTTAGCATATTTAATTGCTGATAAAGAATCGGCCGCTACTGAAAGACCAGCAACTCCATAAGCCATTAGTCTATTAACATCAGTATCATGTAAAGCCATTTGACCGGCTTCATAAGCGTATTTATCATGCATATAGTGAATTATATTCATTGCATCACTATAGATTTTCGCAACTTTTTCAAGCATTTTAAAATATGATTTTTTTACCTTGTTATAATCTAATACTTCATCAGTCATTATATCAAAGCCAGGAATTACTAATTCTCTTTTCATTTCATCAATTCCACCGTTTATAGAATATAAAAGTGATTTTACTAAATTACAACGAGCCCCAAAAAATTGCATATCTTTACCAATGCGCATAGATGATACACAACAAGCAATGGCATAATCATCTCCCATATGTGGACGCATTACATCATCATTTTCATATTGAATAGCATCAGTAGCAATGCTCATTTTAGCACAATATTTTTTGAAATTTTCAGGTAATTTTTGAGACCATAATACAGTCATATTTGGTTCAGGGGCTGGATCTAAATTAGTAAGAGTATGTAAAATTCTATAAGAAGTTTTAGTAACCATACTTTTTCCTTCATTAGTTATTCCCCCAATTGAACAAGTAACCCAAGTTGGATCGCCAGAAAATAATTCATCATATTCAGGTGTTCTTAAATGTCTTACAAGGCGTAGTTTTATAACAAATTGATCAATTAGTTCTTGTGCCTCTTCTTCAGTTAATTTACCATTTTCTAAATCTCTAGAAATATAAATATCTAAAAAAGCATCGACTCTTCCTAAACTCATTGCAGCTCCATTATTTTCTTTAACGGATGCTAAATATCCAAAATATGTCCATTGAACAGCTTCTTTAGCATTTTTAGCTGGATTGGAAATATCATACCCATAACTTAAAGCCATCTTTTTTATTTCTTCTAAAACTTTATATTGCATAGAAATTTCTTCTCTTAAACGAATGATATCTTCGTTCATAGAAGGTATTACCATATTATCTAAATCTTTTTTCTTTTCAGCTTGTAAATAATCAATACCATATAAGGCAATTCTTCGATAATCACCAATTATTCTTCCTCTACCATAAGCATCAGGTAGTCCAGTAAGTAACCCAACATGTCTTGCTGTTCTTATTTCTTTTGTATAAGCATCAAAAACACCTTGATTATGAGTTTTTCTAAATTCGTTAAAATATTTATCGACATCTTTATTTAATTCATATCCATAGGCTTGAAGTTCTTGATAAACCATTCTAATTCCTCCATATGGATTAACTATCCTTTTTAAAGGCTTATCGGTTTGCAAACCTACTATTGTTTCATTTTCTTTATCAATATAGCCTGGTTTAAAGGCATTAATACCTGACATATGATCAACATCTATATCTAAAACATGTTTTTTTAATTCTTCTTTTAACAATTTCTCGCATTTATTCCAAACCATTGTTGTTTTTTTAGTTTTTGATGCTAAGAAATCTTCATTGCCATTATAAGAAACATAATTATTTTTAATAAAATCACTTACATTTATTTCTTTAGTCCATTTTCCATCTTTAAAATTTTGCCATTCTTTTTTCATAACTACCTACCTTACTATTGCACAATAATATTAACATAAATAATTATATTTAATGTGTTGCATTTGCAACATTATTTTTTTTAAAAATAAAAAAATGAAAATCATTTCATTTCTTCAATTATATTAAGTATTTCTTCTTTATCTCTGTAACCTATTTCCGTTTTGTAAATATCACCATTCTTAATAAAATTTAAATGTGGTATTGACATAACCCCATATTTTATCGCTAATTCTCGATGATCATCTACATTAACTTTAATAATTTGAATTTCATCTTGAATTTCTTCTAAAACACTACCAATCATTTTACATGGTCCACACCAATCAGCATAAAAATCAATAATAGCATTTTTACCTTTAATTAAATTTTCTAAATTTTCATCTTTTAAATAAATTATTTTCATAAAATCTCCTTTAATTATTTATTAAACTATTTACATTTGCAATTTTAAGTTTATTTTTATTTACTAAATATAAAACATTTTCTTTACTTATTATTTTATTATCTAACATTATTTTTAGTGCTTCATAATTAGCTTTATTAATATCATTCTTTTGATAATCTTTACTAATTGTAGATACTTCTTTTAAAGCATTATAGCTATTTTGACTAATTTTATTTAAAACCGGGGTATTTTTTAAAATTATATCAGCATATTTACTTTCATTAATCAAATCATTACCTACACTTATTTGAGTTAAAATAAATAAAGCCATAAATATAATTATGTAATTTTGAAGAAGTCCAAGCACTGCTCCAATTAATCTTGAAGGTAAATTTAAAATAATTGTTGCTTTTAGTATTCTATCTAAGATACCACTTAATCTAATTAGAATTTTGGCAATAATCATTAATAAAGAAAAGCATATTAAAAAGGCAATTGCTTCATAAATTAAAATATTAAGTACCGATAATCCTCCTAATGGAAAAAATGGCAAATGTTTATACATGAATATAGAAAGAGGATTTTTTAATTTATAAGATATAAATAATACTACTATTATACTTAAAAGTTCAACAGCAGTTTTAATAGCACCCCTTTTAAAACCAACTACTATACCTAACAATAATATTAAAATAATTGAAACATCAATAATATTTAAACTAAACATACTATACCTCTATATATATTATATACAAGATTTAATGAATTTACAAAAAAAATATGTTAAAATGAATCTGAGGTGTAAAAAATGACAATAGTTTTTAAAATTAGTGATAATTTAAAAGAAAAATTAATTGATTTTTATAAAGATACCAGTGTAATAAATCCCCCACCTTACTCCGTTTTTCAATCAAAGGGTGCAGATGGTACTACTGTTACATTATATAATTCTGGAAAAGTCATGTTTCAAGGAATATCCGCTGATATTGATGCCGCCTTATGGAAAGATCAAGAAAAATTTGTAAATAATAAAGACATAGATATAACATCTAGTGAAGATAAAAAGAAAAAAGAAGAAAAAAAGAAATATAAATTTCTTAATATTTCTTCAATTGGCTCTGATGAAGTTGGAACAGGAGATTATTTTGGCCCAATAGTTGTTACCGCTTGTTATGTAAATAAAAATGATTTTAATTTTTTAAAAGATTTAAAAGTAGGAGATTCCAAAAAAATTAGTGATAAAAGTATTATTGAAATTGCGCCAAAATTAATAAAAAGAATACCATATAAAACATTTATATTAAATAATGAAGAATATAATAAACAAAAAGATTTTAACATGAATAAAATAAAGGCCATTTTACATAATAAAGTTTTATTTGAACTTTCGCAAAATTCTGAATTAAATTATGAAAAAATAGTAGTAGATCAATTTTGCTACCCAACCAAATATTATGAATATATAAAAGATGCTAAAAATAAAGTTAATAATATTACATTTATGACAAAAGCCGAAGATCAAGTTTTATCAGTTGCCTGTGGCTCAATAATTTCTCGTTATATATTTTTAAAAGAAATAGCAAAAATGAGTAAAGAATTAGGAATAGAAATTCCAAAAGGCGCTGGAGAAAAAGTTGATGATATTGCCCTAAATATATTAAAAAAACACGATATTAATTATTTATCTAAATATGTAAAATTAAATTTTAAAAATACCAAAAAAATAAAAGATAAAATGTAATTTCATTTTATCTTTTCTTTATAACCAAAATATAATTAGTAAAATAATTCCTAAAACAATAAATAAGACATCGAAAATAATTCTTATTTTACGTTTTTTTTCAAAATTATTTACTTTACTACTTTTCATTATTATTTACCATTTATTTGATTCATTACTTCTGAGGCAAAGTCATCATTTCTTTTTTCCATACCTTCACCAACTTCATAACGAATCATAGAAAGTAGTTTACCATTATTGTTTTTAATATAAGTATCAATATCTAAAGAAGAATCTTTAATAAATTCTTGTTTTTCTAAACAAACTTCTTTATAAAATTTCTTAATTCTTCCTTCAACCATTTTAACAGCAATTTCTTCAGGTTTTCCTTCATTCATTGCATTAGTCTTTTGAACTTCTCTTTCATGTTCTAAAACATCTTCTGGAACATCAGTAGTAAATACATATTGAGGTTTCATTGCTGCAGATTGCATTGCAACATCTTTAGCAACTTCTTCATTGGCTCCTTCAAGTTTAACTAAAACCGCAATCTTTCCACCCATGTGTAAATAGCTTCCAAAAGTTTCATTATCTTCTTTTGTTACAATTTCACATCTTCTAAAAGAAATTTTTTCACCAATTTTAGCTGTTGCTTCTACAATTAAATCATTAACTGTTCCATTATCAGCTTTAACTTCTTTTGCTTCTTCAAAATTTTTAGCATCGCTTTTTAATATTGCCTTACCAATATTAGCAATTAAATCTATAAATTCTTGATTTTTACTTACAAAATCAGTTTCAGCATTAACTTCTAATATTACTGCTTTATTATTATCAATAAAAACATTAGCAAGGCCTTCAGCAGCAATTCTACTAGCTTTTTTTGCTACTTTAGCTAATCCATTTTCGCGTAAATAATCCATTGCCTTATCGATGTCACCATTAACTTCAGTTAAGGCTTTTTTACATTCCATCATTCCGGCGCCAGATTTTTCTCTTAATTCTTTTACTAAGCTTGCACTAATCATTTTATACCTCCTATTTATTTAAAATTTCTACTAATTCAGATTTTTTCATTGTAGAATATCCTTTTATACCTTTTTCTTTAGCTATTTTCTTAAGTTCAGCTAAAGTTTTAGAACTTAAATCTTTTTTAACTTCTTTTTTTGGTTCTTCTACAATTTCTTTTTTACTTTCAGTTACTTCTTTAGTATCTTTTGTTTCTTTTACTTCTTTAGTTTCTTCTGTTTTTTCTTCTTTTGTTTTTTTCTTATCTTCTTCATTAACATAATCTACTAATTCTAAACCTTTTGCTTCACAAATAGCATTATTAAGTACTCCTAAAATTACTTTTACACTTCTTACTGCATCATCATTTCCAGGAATAACATAGTCAACATCATCAGGATCACAATTAGTATCTACTATTCCAAAAACAGGAATATTTAATTTACGTGCTTCTCTAATTGCACTATATTCTTTTTTAGGATCAACAATGATCATTGCATTAGGTAATTTATCCATTCCTCTAATGCCATCTAAAAGTTTATTTAATTTTGTATATTCTTTTTTAAGACCTATAATTTCTTTCTTAGGAAGTACTTCAAATAAACCGTCTTTTTCCATTTTTTCGATTTCTTCAAGTCTTTTAATTCTTCTTCTAATTGTTCTAAAATTAGTTAAAGTTCCACCTAACCATCTTTCAGTAACATAGAAACTTTTACTTCTAATAGCTTCTTCTTTTGCAGCCTCTTGAGCTTGTTTTTTAGTACCTACAAATAAGAAAGTTCCGCCATTATTAGCAATTTCTTTAATTACTACATATGCATCCTCAATGCATTTTTCGGTCTTATCAAGATCGATAATATAAATGTCATCTCTAGTTGTATAAATATATTTTTTCATTTTGGGATTCCATCTTTTTGTTTGATGACCAAAATGAACTCCAGCTTCAAGTAAATTATTCATTGAAACTACTGCCATATAAATCATTCTCCCTTCGTTTTACACCCAAATACTTCTAAATATTATCACCACATGGCACTAGATAATAAAATCCATATTTGTGTTTATTTGATTTTTTAAAATCTCTTTAATTTTATCAAAAAAAAAACATAATAACAAGTGTTTTTATATATTATATTTTAATTTAATTTAAAAATATACTTTATTTAACACTCTTTTTATTATATTTCTCTATTTTTAATGAAAAATATTTAATTGCTCCAATAATATAATAAGCAAATAAAACATATAAAAATAACCAAATATATGTAATTGCTAAACCTTTATACAAAAAATAATATTCAAATGGTAAAATAGCGACAAAAATAAGAAATATATATGTATATTTAGAATAATTACGCCATTTAAAATTTTTAAATACATCTTTATTTTCGCAAATAAAATCAACATATAAATATAAATTAATCGTCAAAAAAAGTAATTTATCTACCGTTTTATTTCCAAAATTAGCAAAAACAATATACATTAAAATTAATATTAAAGCTGAAATTTGAAAACTTTTTTTATAATTAATTTTAAACCATTCAAAATAATTATTAAAATTATGAATATCAGTATTTTTATAAGCTTTTAAACATAAACTTAAAAAATATATTATCCACAAAAAAAATGATGCATATATAACTATTTTGTTCAAACTAAACACTCCTTATATTATTTTATTAAAGTATAACATAATTTATTCAATATTTAAATTACCTTTATATCTTTTGTTATAATTAGCTATTAAAGAATCAAATAAATATTCATCATAATCTTGGCAATGAATTTTTATATTGACATCTTTAATATCATACCTATCTAAAATTAAGAAAATTCGATTTTGTAATATATCAATATTATCTAAAGTTATATCATTTATTATATTTACAAACAATGTTTTATTATTATAATAAATATCCATTTTTATCACCAATAAAACATTATCATTTTTAATTATTTATGTAAATGCTTTCGACAAATGATATCATGATTATTCTTTAAAACTAAAAATTTTATCACAAATTTTGACATCGTCTCCCCTTTTTGCTCCCATTTCTTCAAGTTTTTCTTCTACGCCCATTTTTCTTAAAATAGTAGCAAAACGATTAGCGGATTCTTCTTCCATAAATTTAGTTTTTGAAAATAATCTCTCTATTTTTTTACCTTTAATAGTCCATATTCCATCAATATTTTCAATAGTATATGGTTCTTCTTCTTTAAATTTAAATATAACTTCATCTTCCATTTGGGATTCATCATATATATTTTCACTTTTTATGGTATCTAAAGTATCAGCAATCTTTTCTATTAATTCATCTACTCCCTTATTATATAATGAACTAATACTAAATATTTCCATATCAGGATATGCTTTTTTAAATTTTTCTAAATTTTTAGAAAAATCTGGCAAATCACTTTTATTAGCAACTACTATCTGCTTTTTTAAAGCTAGTTTGTTAGAATATAAAGAAAGTTCGTTGTTAATTATCTTATAATCATCAATAGGATTTCTTCCATCACTTGCTCCCATATCAATTACATGAACAAGTAATTTACAACGGGCAGTGTGACGCAAGAACTTATCCCCTAAACCAACGCCAGATGAAGCTCCTTCAATTAATCCTGGTAAATCAGCCATTATAAATCTTTTTCTCTTCTTAGTAGTAACTAAACCTAAGTTAGGTGCTAAAGTAGTAAAATGATAAGAAGCAATTTTCGGTTTGGCAGCACTTACTAAGGAAAGTAATGTTGATTTACCAACTGATGGAAGGCCAATTATACCTACATCAGCCAGTAGTTTAAGTTCACATTTAATAAATCTTACTTCTCCTTTATCGCCATATTCTGAAATTCTAGGTGCTGTATCTTGATGAGTTGCAAAATGTTTGTTTCCATATCCCCCTTTTCCACCTTTAGCAACAATATATTCTTGATTATCATCGACTAAATCAACAATAACTAAATTAGTATCATTATCAATAATTGTAGTTCCAGCAGGGACCTTAATTACTATATCTGAAGCATTTTTTCCTACTTTATTACTACCTTTTCCATTTTCCCCTTTTTTCCCTTTTATTATCTTTTGATATTTTAAATCGATTAAAGTTTTTAAATTACGATCAACTTTAAAAATAATGTTACTTCCTCTGCCACCGTCTCCACCATCTGGTCCACCCATTGGAACATATTTTTCTCTTCGAAATGAAGTACAGCCATCGCCACCATCACCAGCAATTACTTTAATATTAATTTCATCTACAAACATAGTATCAATCCCTTAATTAATTTGAATATATTATACAATAATTTGAATATATTTTAAAGAGGATACTATGAAAAAAAATTTATTTATACAATCAACATTAATATTACTTATTGGTAGTGTAATAACTAGAGTTCTAGGATTTGCTATTAAAATTGTCTATACAAGATTACTTTCTAGTGAATCTTTAAATCTATATATGTTACTTCTTCCTACCTATTCTCTTTTTGTTACTCTGGCATCTTTAGGTCTTCCCTTAGCAGTTTCTAAAATAGTTTCAGAAGAATCCCAAAGAGGAATAAAAATATTTACATCTTTATTTCCCTTTATAATTATTTTAAATATTTTATTTATAATAGTTATTATTGTCCTTGCCCCTTTTATTTCAAATACTTTATTACATACTCCTAATACTAAAATATTAATCATAGCTATGTCTTTTGTTTTACCTTTTATTTCTATTTCTAGTTTAATTAGAGGATATTTTTTTGGTAAGCAAAAAATGTTTCCCCATACTTTATCTAATATAATTGAACAAATAGTAAGATTAGTATTAATTATTCTTATAATACCTCCCCTTAGCAAAATAAGTAATGTAATTGCCGTTATGGGTTTAATATTATTAAGTATTGCCTCAGAAATAACTTCAATTATAATATTTATAATTTTCTTACCTAAAAATTTTTCCATTACTAAAAAAGATTTAAAACCTGATATAGCAACAATAAAAGATGTTTTTAAAATTTCTCTACCGTCAATTTCTTCAAGAATAATTGGTAATATTGGTTATTTTTTTGAACCAATAATAATTACTAATTTATTAATTTTTTCTGGATATACTAAAAATTTTATCTTATCAGAATATGCAAGCTATAATGCTTACTCTCTTTCTTTATTACTTATTCCTTCTTTTTTTATTTCGGCAATATCCACGGCATTAGTTCCAGAAATTTCCAAATATTACTATCAAAAAAATAAAGATATGGTAAAAAGAAGAATAAAACAAGGATGTATTTATTCTTTCTTAATAGGTTTAGTTATAAATATTATAATATTTATTTTGGCAAAAGATATATTACATATTTTATATGACACTACGAAAGGTTTAAATTATTTTAAAGTACTTTCCCCATTCTTTTTATTATTCTACTTAGAAGGACCATTAGCATCGGGATTACAAGCAATGAACAAAGCTTCTACGGCTTTTAAAATTACTACTTATGGGATAGTTATAAAAATGATAGCTTTATCTATATGTTCCCTTATTCATATTGGTTTATATGGTTTAGTTATTTCAGAAATTGTAAATATAATATTTGTCGTATTTGGTAATTACAATAATATTAAAAAAGTATTAAACTAATATAATATTAAGAAATATTTATGCCATAAGTATAATCAATATGTTCCTCAGCATCAGAAAGTTTATAATCTACTACATCCATATAAGCAACTGAAAAATGTTGTAAAAAATCCCCATTATTAGAAGTAAAATTAATATTTACATAACCATCATATGCATCAGTTATAATTAATGGAGCATTATTATTTGCAAGATGTAGTCGAAAAATATAATTTCCAATGGATTTACTACTAGTTAAATAATTATAAGATAATTGCCAATTTATATAAGTATAATAATGATTATCTTGACAAATATAATTGTTAAGGTCATCTATATGAAAATTTATTTCATCATTATTTTCAAAGCCATTTTCCTTATATGCTTTTGATATTACTAAAGGATTTCCGTGTTCATCAGTATGACATAGATCTTCCAACTTAAACATCTTAATTTTTCCTCGATAAGTATCTTTTCTTATTATATTTATAGTATAAGTTTGGATATAAGTACCATCTTCGGCATACACTTTTATTTTATGTTTTATTATATCATCATCTGTTAATATTGCTTTTTCTCCTGTAATATATCCATTATTAAGTAAACTTCCTTCAAAGTTTATCTCGGTAATTGAATCAGCTGTATCACCAATAATATCTTCATAAATGCATAAATTATATTCTAATGTATATTTATTAAATTCAGGCTCTAACCATCCATTATCAACCCATAAATATTCTAATTCTGTCTCATGTTCTAAATTTGATGTATTTAAATATTTTATTTCCTGATACCCAGTACTTACTTTAACTGGACTATATTCATATCCGGAATTTATTTTTAAATTTTGAGAATTTATATCACAATTTGATTTGTTTATTATATATACTCTTTTTTCTTCACCTGGTTTTATTATTCCTTTGGCATGTGAGTATCCATCACTTGGTATTTTATAATATATATCATTACTACAACTTTCACTTTCTTTATAACTTAAATTATAAGAATATGCATTAGTGTTAGAATTATTTTTTATTATGTATTCTGAATCTCCAGCTTCATAAAATACCACATCAGAACTGGAATTTGTCGCTTGCACATTTCCTACATCTTTTTCACCTGTATTATTTATAAAAAAAGAGTATGTTATAAAAATTAAAAATGTTAAAATTACTAAAATTGTACAAGAAAAGATAAAAGATCTTTTAATCTTTTCTTCGGGACTCATGTACCTTTCCAAGTCCACTTTCATATTTTTCTTAGCCATTATATATTCACCTTTACTATATCAGTATACCACAAATGAATATAATTTAAAATAAAAAATTGCTTAAATTATAAATTTTAAGCAATTTTTAAAATTTTTATTTCAAATGCGCCGTTTGGAGATTCAACTGAAACAACATCATTTACTTTTTTACCAATAACCGCTTTACCTATTGGTGATTCATTAGATATTTTATTATTCATTGGATCTGATTCCATTGAACCAACAATTTTATACTCTTCTTCTTCATTATCATCTATATAACAAATTGTTATAGTTGAACCAATATTTATTACATCTTTATTATTATTATCTATAATTTTAGCATTTTCCAACATATATTCTAATTCTTTTATTTTACCTTCTAATTCGGCTTGAGCATTTCTAGCCGCATCATAATCAGCATTTTCAGATAAATCTCCTTGTGCTCTAGCTTCCTTTAAGGCCTGAATAATTTCTGGTCTTTTATTTAATTTTAAATCATTTAATTCATTTTCTAGTTCTAAAAACCCATCAGCAGTCATTAAACATTCTTTTTTAGTTTTCATAATTGATCACCCTTTAAATAATTTCCATAAAAGAATACTACATTTATTATAATTTGTCAAATATTTTTATTCTGATCATATCAAATTGTTCAACTTTTTTATCACATGGTATTTTAACTATCATTTGTGGATGATTAGCTTCATTTAATAAATTTCCATCCTCATTATATATTTTGGTTATTTGTAAATCAAAAGTTTCCGTATTTGGACCAAATATTTGAACAATGTCACCTACTTTAAAATAATTTCTCTGCTCTAAAGTAATTATTTTATTAATATCATCGTAAGATCTAATTAATCCTAAGAAATCTTGATTGGATACTTCATCTCTATCTTGATAATATTGCTCGTTAAATCCGGGTAATTTATCAAAAAATTGCGAAGTACTTTCTCTATTTGCACATCTATTTAAAATATTAATGGCATAATTAATATATTCATCATTCAAAGTATTGTTAACTACTTTTTGCATAATTGTTTTATAAATTAAAGTTACAGTGGCAATATAATAAATTGAGCGCATTCTTCCTTCAATTTTAAATGATTCAACCCTCATATCCATCAATTCTTTAATATGTCTAACCATATTTAAGTCTTTTGGCATAATCGAAAACTTATGAGGCTTATTTACATCAAATAACCAGCGACATACTTGAGCGCATCCCCCACGATTGGAATCTCTATTAGTACAATAATTAGATAAAACACATTGACCAGAATATGCCATACACATAGCGCCATGAATAAATACTTCTACCGAAATTCCCGTATCTATTATTGATTTAATTGTATCTTTGTTACATTCTCTTGCTACTACTACTCTTTTAACTCCTAAATTTTTCCAAAATAAGGCATGTTCTTTATTTGCTACACTCATTTGAGTTGATAAACACATATTTAAATTTAAATTATTTTCTTTTATAATTTTTAAAACACTAATATCGCTAAATATAACTCCATCAATTTTTATTTCATTTAAAAATATTAAATAATCTTTAAGTCCTTTTAAATCTTCTTCGTGAAAAACAATATTGACAGTTACATATATTTTTTTATTTAAAGAATGAACATAATCAGTTGCCTTTTTTATTTCTTCATTTGTAAAATTACTGGCATTTGCTCGAAGAGAATAATTTTTACCACCAATATATACGGCATCTGCTCCATATAATAAGGCAATTTTTAATTTTTCTAAAGAGCCAACGGGAATTAATAGCTCATAATCCATATTATTCACCCCTTTTGACCTTATAAATGGTATCTTTAAAAAGAAAACCTTCATTAGAATTAGGTATCTTAGGTATTTTATTTTCTTTTAAATCTTTTAGCATATTTATAATATATTTAGTATCGATAAAACTAGTATTAATAAAATAAAATAAAACATTATCAATATCTAATAATTTTAAACCATTATATATTTTATCACTTAAAAATATTGTTCCATTTTCTTTTTCTTCTATAACTTTAAAAGATTCATTACTAATTTTATCTTTTATAATTATATTTTTAGCTAAATTTTCTTTATAATAATTATTATAATTAGTAATTAAATATCGTCGGGAATAACTTACTAAATTATAGGAAAAAATTTCTAATATAATTGGTTTAATGCAATTACTTGATATTTTTTCAATCTCTTTATAAGTAATTTCATTAGCCAGAATATAACTTTTAAAACCCATTTTTAAAAAATAATTAATAGAAGAACTATTAGTACCTAAATGTCTTAAATTTAAAATAACATTTACTTTTTTATTTTTCAAAAAATTATAAAGTCCTAAATCTGATATGATTATTCCAGCAACATTAGAAGGTATATTTCCTAAAACCTTTTTAGCTTCTTCTATTTCTTTTGTCGATAAAATTTTGTTCATAACAATAAAGACATTATCAAAATTGATTATGTCCTTAAATGTATATGTTTTTTCATATCCAATAGAAAAGTCTTTTAAATAGACCGCAAAATTATTAATACCCATTTTTTTATAAGTATTAATATCTTTTAAATCATTAATTAATATAAGAAATTTATTTATTTTATTTTCCATTATTATCACGGAAACTTATCGCAAGTCCATCTCCAATATCAATAAATTTAGTGGTAAATTCTTCGTTATTTTCCAAATATTCTCTATAACTTTTTAATTTAGTTACAATTCCTTTTAAACCTTTCGTAGTTGCTTCTTTTTCACCGTTTGCATAACCATGAAAATTAATGTTATCAGAAATTATACTACCATTTGGTTTTAAAAAATACTTAAATTTTTCAAAAAATTTCGTATATTGACCTTTAGCAGCATCAATAAAGATTAAATCATAAGAAACATCAGATAAATTGACATCTAAAGCATCTTGGTAAACAACTTCAATTTTTTCTTCAAAATTGCATTTCTTGACATTTTTTAAACATTCCATATAACGACTTTCATCTTTTTCTATCGTAGTAACTTTAATATCAGGATCAGTTGAAGCCATTAAAATAGCCGAATAACCAATTGCGGAGCCTATTTCTAAAATATTTTTTACATTATTCATTTTAATATATCTCATAATAAAGGCTATTGAATCTTTTTCAATAATTGGAACATTGTTAGCAATTGCATATCTTTCCATTTCTAAAATTATATCTTTCATTTTTATCACTTCCTTAAAGAATTTATAATTTGAAGATGTTCTTCATAAGTATGAGCATAATATATATTTCCATTTTTATCGGCATAAAAATATAAGTAATCACTTTTATTAGGATTTAAAACAGCATCTAATGATGATGAAGATACATTACATACTGGGCCAACTGGTAAACCCTTTTTGGATATTGCTCTCGTATTATAAGCATTTATTTCATTAAATTCTGCGGCAGTTAAAGTATCAGATAATTTTTTTTGTGAACCATAGTAAGTTGTTATATCACTACCTAAATTCATATTATTATTTAATCTATTGTAAAATACACCAGCAATATCTTTTCTTGATTTACTGTCATTACCTTCTAGTTCAACAATTGATGCTAAAGTCACTAATTGATGAATATTATATTGAGAATTTTGATAATTTAATTCATTTAAATGTTTAGAAAAATTATCTAACATTTTCTCTACTATTTCCTCAATAGTGGCAGTTTTTTTGAAGGTATAAGTATCAGGATATAAATAGCCTTCTAAAGGATAATATATATCACTATTAAGAATATCGTTAGTTAAAAATGAATATTTAGCAATCAATGAATTTAAATAATTTTCATTATTTAATTTATTTATTACTTCATTATAGTTAAAAGAAAAAGTTTCACAAATTGATTTTATGTAAGTAGTATATCTTTTCCCTTCCACAAATGTTAAAGTAATTCCTTTATTTTCTTCATTTTTACCCGTAGATAAATTATACATAATATCGCGTGTAGACATAGATGGCGATAATATATATGTTCCATCCATTAATATCATATCTCTATTTAAAAATAAATAAAATAATGTAGCATATTCACTTCTAATTAAATTATTTTTTTTCAAATTTTTAACTATGTCGGTTCTACTTGAGCCATTTTTAATTTTAAATATAATTTCCTTTTTGTTATTTGTAACTGGCTTTAATAATATAATAAAACTTATTATTCCTACTATTATTAAACATAAAATAATAGAAATTATTGTAATCAATATTTTTACCCATCTTTTTAATCTTTTATTCTTTCGTCCCATTAGTTTGCTCTTGAAGAGATGCTAATAAATCTTCAACGACTTTCCATTCTTCTTCAGTTTTTATTGGTGTTAAAGCTTTATCTTTTCCTGATGGGTCATAAATTGATGCATATACTTTAATATTACCTGCTTCGTCTTTTGTATTATCAGTATAAACTATATAACTTTTATTTGTCTCTTTAGAATCAAATGTAAATAAAACACTACACTCAATTTTTTCACCTTGATCATTTTCAATAACAAAGGTATTTTTACTTTCTTCCATTTTTAATCCTCCTAAGATATGTATCTAAAATAATTGAAGCGGCCATACTATCAATTACTTTTTTTCTTTTTTTTCTAGATAAATCAGCACTTATCAAAACATTTTCTGCTTCAACTGTTGATAGTCTTTCATCCATTAAAACAACTGGCAAAGAAAAATAATTTTCTAATCTATTTTTAAATTTATTTGTTTCTTCGGCTCTTATTCCAACAGTGTTATTCATATTTTTAGGATAACCTAAAACAAAAGTAGTAATATCATATTTTTTAACAATCTTTTCTATTTCTAAAATTAACTCATCATAATTTTGATAATTTATTGTTTTTAACGATGTCGAAATAGTATTAGATTTATCTGATATTGCTACCCCCATTGTTTTTGTCCCTAAATCTAGACCTAAATATCTCATTTCTTATTTTCTAAATAAAACTCTAATAAAATTTGGATAATCTCTGTACGATCTAAATCAATTATTTTATTACGAGCATTTTTATAAGAAGAAATATAACCAGGATCTCCACTTATTAGATATCCTACTAATTGATTGACAGGATTATAACCTCTTTCACTTAATGCTTCAAAAACTTCATTTAAAGTTTTAGCAACTAATTCGTTTTTAATTATTGAAACATCAAAAAGTGTTGTTTTATCCATATAATCACCTCAAATACAAGGTTATTGTACCATTAATTAGCTATTTTAACAAGTAAATAAACAATTGAACTACTTAGTTTACATTAGTAAACATATTATAAACTAGGAGTGATATAAAAAAGAAAAATTTATATCAAATAGAAAAATGATGTAACTACTATAATAAAAAAAGATTAAAACTAACTATTCATAGTACATTTTAATCTTCGAATAACTTTTTTCTCAATTCTTGATATATAAGATTGACTGATACCGAGCATTTCAGCCACTTCTTTCTGTGTATATTCTTTAGTGTTATTAAGACCATATCTTAATATCATGATTTGTTTTTCTCTTTTATTTAAAGAATTAATTTCTTTTTCTAATTCATCTTTGTTCATCTTCTCTTCAAATTCTTTAATAACAATATCACAATCAGTTCCTAAAATATCTTCAAGATGCAATTCATTTCCCTCAGCATCATAATTTAGGGCATCCTCAAAACTTATTTCTGATTTTTTGTTTTTGTTTTTTCTTAAAAACATTAATATTTCATTAGAAATACAACGGGATGCATAAGTGGCTAATTTAATGTTTTTATCTATTTTATAAGTGTTTATTCCCTTTATTAAACCAATTGAACCAATACTTACTAAATCTTCTATATCATAGCCAGTATTTTCATATTTTTTAGCGAGAAAAACAACTAATCGCAAATTGTGTTCAATAAGTTTGTCTTTTGCTTTATTATCTCCATTAAAAGATTTTTTTAAATATTCTAATTCTTCCTCTTTACTTAGAGGTGGTGGTAACATATTACTACTACCTACATAATAAACTTTATTTTTCCTTAATTTTCTTAAAAATAAATAATTTTTTATTCTTTTTAATATCATTTTTCTTCTCCTTCCATATTTTTTGATTGAGTATTACTGAAACATTATTTATTAAAAAATCATCTTCACTTATTCCTATTAATAAATTTTTAAATTCTCCAACATCTTTTATAATTAATTTTTTAATAGCAAAACATTTTAATATGCCAGAATTATTCAAACTGTTATAAGGAACATATATTATATTTTTAGGAATAAATTTTTTTAAGACATCTTTATAAACTAAGACAATTGGTTTATTGAAATAGGGATCGACAAGCTTATTCCCTGTATCTAAAAAAGCCGTTAATTTTAGCGATTTATTATTTTTAAATATTAAATCAACTTCATAAATATCTTTATATTCTTCTCTATATTTTTTTATATTCTTAATATAAATATATAAACAAATGGGTGAAATTATTAATAAAACTATAAAATTAATACTAAATTTATCATAATAAAAGATTAATCCCTCGTTTTTATAACTGAAAGTTATTGATAAAAAATATAAAAATCCTCCTAAAATAATACTAACTAAATATAATGTTTTAAAAGCATTAAAAAATTCTTTTAGCGAAAAAGATATAAGTATCATAATGATACTAATTATTAACTTTACTAAAAATAATTCTAAACTATTTAATTTTATAAATAAAAATATTAGTGATGTTGATCCAACTAATGCTGATAGTAATAAATATCTTAATTTAATATTTTTTTTTAAAATTAAAGTTGTTGAAAGCATTAATAAAAAATCAAAAGCAAAATTAAGGAAAAATACTAAATCAACATATACAATCATAGGCATCACCAAATAAAATATATATCTTTTTGTTAAAAAAAAATGTCAAAAAAAATACAAATATTTAAATTTGTATTTTTTATTTTTAGGCAATTCCTAATGTAGCAGTAAATGTTTTACCTTTATTAGTACTTTGATCACTATTAGTTTCTTTAAATTTAAAAGTTATATCGCATGTATGAGTGGCACTTCCATCTATAGCTATACTTTCAGCAATTTTCAAATCAGTACCACTTGCTGGTACAGCAGTTTCAGAAATTGTTTTAACAGTAGCTCCCCCAGATTTACAAGTTCCAGAATATACTAAGTCTCCATTTGTAAAGCCATTTGAAAGTTTTTTAAATACTAAACTGTAAGTTGCTGATGAACTATTTGAATTAGTAATAGTAACAGTTTTTTTAGCAGACCATCCCGGTAAAATATCAGGTTCATTTATTGTTGGAGTTCCTTCAGAATAATCTAATGAAAAATTTTTAACGGTTGAACTAATATTAACAGGACTTATTTTAGTATCAAATTTAGATGCATAAAAACCATATGTTAATGTAATTGACCCAACAATTACAAATATAAGTATAATTATCAAAATAAATATTTTTTGATTTAATTTATTTTTATTTTTGTTTTTGTTTTTCTTCATAATATTAGACCTTTCTATAACTATTGTAACATATTTTAAAAAAACTTTTCAATAATTATAGGTAAACTTATTATTAAAATTATTATTGGAACAATAAATAACATAGAAAATATAGCAATTTTTAGAGGTAAATCATTACTTTTATTCTTTTCATTTATTATTATATCTTTAGAATATTTAGTGCAAAATTCGCTTAATTCTTTATATAATGTTTTTTCTTTTTGTTTATTTTTAATTAATAAATTAATTAAATTTATGATATATTTTGATTGAAATTTATTTTTTAAATTAGTGAAACTTTCTTTAAAATTCATACCATTTTCAAGGCCTTTTAAAGCTTTATAAATTTCTTTAGATAATTTACAATCAATATGATTACAAACATAATAAAGAGAATTAATTAAATTATTAGTTTGTAAATTCACTAATAACGCTTCAGTAAAATAATAACCTTGATATTCTAAACTAGTTAATTTTTTTCTACTCATAATCATCATCACCAATCAATTTTATCATTTCTCTTATATATACAATATATATTGCAAGCAATACTATTAAACTAATTATTCCGGCATAAGTATTAAAAAAAGCATCAAAGTAAGTTTTCTTTATATTCAATATTATTATTATCATCAAAATTGGTAATATAGAAAAAAATAAAAATAAGATTAAGGTCGTAACTTTGGAAAGAGACATACTATCAACAAATTTTTCTTGTTCTTTTAAACGAAGTTCTAGATTCGAAAATAATTCTTGGTAATTGGAATTATTATCATCAGTCATTATAATAAGTAAATAAATGTTTTTAACCATTTTAATTTTATATTTCTTGTAAAATTTTTTAAAAGCTTCATCAACTGAAATGCCCCTTTTCAATTCCTTATATATTATTTTAAATTCATTTTTTATTGGGCCATCTAATTTTTTAGTCACTTCCAAAATTGAAGTAGTTATACTCTTGGTTTTTAAATTAGTATTTATAATTTGGATGGCTTTATATAAATCACTTTCTAAATCTATTTTAATTTTATGATATTTAAGTAAGAGAATAATATCTAAAAAATAAAAGCCAAATATTATAATAAATAAACTTAAAATTAATGAATAAGGTAGTATTTTAAAAATATTAAATATAATTACCAAAAATAAAAATACCAAAGTAATAAAAAATTTTAAAGAAACATAATCTATTTTTTTCATGTCACTTTTAGAATTTTCAAATTTCTTATATTTATTTGAATATTTTCTAAAAAATTTAAATTTTTCTAAAACAACAGAGATAATTTTTAAATGTTTAATAAAATAATATTTAAGTCTTTCATAATATTTTAAATTTTCATCCTGATTTAATCCATAAGAAAAAAGAGAAAATCTATTTTCATATTTATTAATTTTTTTTACATCTATCCAATTTTTTAATAAATAGATAATCATTATTAAAGCAATAAATAATACTATTAATATTTTTAAATTCATAGATTTCTCCTTTCTTTTTATTAACTTATTTTATAATTTATAACTTACAAATTCGCCATTTTCATCATTTTTATTTTTCTTATATGCAAAAATTTCAGCAATTTGAAATACACCATTTGTTTTTATAATTTTGCTTATTGAAGTAACTTTTCTACTTCCATCTTTTAAAATATCGATATTGACAATTAAATCAATTCCTGAACACATATACTCTTTTATAACACTACTTGGTACATCTATACCATTTAATAAAACATTAGTAGAAATTATTGATAAGACATCTTTAACACTTCCAGCATGCATTGATGTCATAGTACAAAAACCAGTATTCATTAATTGTAAAATATCAAATGTATTTTCTTTATTAATTCCACCAATTATTACCCTATTAGGTTTTAATTTTTTAGCTAATGTTATTAAATTAGAATTATAATTTTTTTTGTTAATATTATTTTCTTCTAAAGCGACAACATTTTTTTGAGATAAACTCAAAAAAGCATTATCTTCAATTGTTACAATTCTTTCATCTTCAGGAATAAAACCACATAAAATATTTAATAATGTATTTTTACCACTATTTGAATTACCACAAACTATGATATTTAATTTAGATTTTACGGCCTCTTCTAAAAAATTAGCCATTTTGGAAGTTAAAGTACCTAATCTAATTAAATCATTTATATTCATAATATTTTTATTTACTTTTTTAATTGTAAATATTGGTCCCTTTACAGATATTGGGGGAATGACAGCATTTATATGTGAACCATCTTTAATTCTGGTATCAATTAAAGGATGTTCTAAGTCTAAAATTAAATTAGTATCTTCAATTAATTTATTAACCGTTCTAATTATATGATTATCATCTATAAAAGACACACTGTCATCTTTTAATATTTTCCCATTAGATTCAATATAAATTTCACTTGGACTATTAACCATTATTTCGGAAATAATAGGATCTTTTAATAATTCAGTAATCGGTCCACAACCATTTACCTCATTATCAATTAAATTATAAACGTAGCTTCTTTCTAAATTAGATAAATCATGTTTATTTAACTCTTTTTCAACAATTCCATTTATTAAATCTTGTGTTAATGAATCCTCATTAATATCAGAAATATTTGTTAAAATATTAACGCGAATTTCATTTAATAATTTCTTATCTTTAAAAGCATCATAATCAGATACATTATTGTAATCATTATTATTTTTTACCTCAAATACATCAGCTAAAGTATTATTCATTTTTTATTCCTCCTCTTTTTCAAAAATATTTGTCGCTATTTTCAAATATACACCATAATCGCGAGATGCTTTATAAACTTTATCTAAAGTTACAATTTTGCCATTTAAAACTAAGGTATCGATGTTTTTAACATATGATGCAGGAGATAAAGTATAATCTATATTACTTTTTATTATGCTTCGAAGATCATAAAATGAAAAATAATTTTTACAATGATCAATAGCGTCATTTAAAATAATTTTATAATTATCTTTATCAAGTTCTCTAAAAATACTTAATAGAGATTTCATATTTTTAACATCAAATGGATCATTTGTCATCATAAAAAATATATTATCAGCAAGATCTAAAGTAACTAATGTTGCATCAGTTAAAAAGTGATTAGTATCAACAATAATGGCATCATATAAGTATGATAAATTATCAAAAATAAATTTTAGATACCTACCATCTATTTTTTTGGCATTACGCGGATCTTTAGGAGCTGCAATAAAATCAATTTTGTTATCATACTTAGTAATATATTTTTTTATGTCACTAAATTTATTGTTGTTTAAATCTTCATAAATATTATATAAATCTTTTTTATATTCGCATGACAAAGCAAGGGCTATTCCACCCCCAGCTAAATCTAAATCTAAAATTAATACTTTTTTATTTAATGTTTCTAAAACTCCAGCTAAATTAATAGAAAATATAGTTTTACCTACCCCTCCTTTAGCTGATGTTACACAAACAATTTTTCCTTCTTTGGCCATAATATATAACCCCTTTATTCTTATACTAAAATAATTGTAGTTTATTTTTTTTATTTTGTCAATTTACTTAAAATATCTTTAGCTGCAATTAAACCAGTCGCTGCTGAAGTTACAATGTTACCGGCTTTTCCAGCACCATCACCGACAAAATAAATATTATAATTATTCAATTTAAATTTGTTATCAGTAGTTATTTCATTACTAAAAAATTTTATTTCTGGACCATATAATAGAGTTTCATCATTATTAACTCCCGGAATAATTTTGTCTAATTCTTCTAAACCTTCTAAAATATTAGTAATTATTCGATGAGGTAAAATTAAAGCAAGATCTCCTGCTACACAATCTTTTAAAGTTGGAGAAATAAAGCCTTTATTAATGTGATCCCAAGTTGATCTTCTTCCCAATCTTAAATCTCTTAATGTTTGAATAACTGGTTTAGAATCTCCTAAAACATTGGCAATATGCGCAATTGATTCACCATATTCTCTCGTATTAGTTACTGGCTCGGTTAAACCTACTTTGGAAATAAAAGCAAAATTAGAATTAGCTGATTTAATATCCTTTAAGGCATGACCATTTACACAAATATAACCATAATAATTTTCTTTAGCAACAAAACCACCAGGATTAGTACAAAATGTTCTTATTTCATCATTATATGTTTTAGTTTTAATAAAAATTGTAGGATCATAAATAGTTGAACATATATCTTCCATTATTTCTTTTCTAACTTCTACTCTTACCCCTATTTCAATAGATTTAGAGACATATTCAATATTGTATTTATCAGCCAGTTCTTGTACCCATTTAGCCCCAGTTCGACCAGGAGCAACAATAACATTTTTAGTTTTTATTTTATATTCTTTATTATTTTTATTATAAGTTATTTCGTGTAGTTTACAACTTTCACTTTTAATATCTAAAACATTGCAATCATCAAGTAATTCTACACCTTTTTTTTCTAAATAATTTTCAAAATTGTTAATATAATTAGGTAATTTATCACTACCTAAATGTTTTTGTTTAATAAGGAGAAGTCTTGCTCCAGTTTTAGCAATATCCCTTTGAATTTGATATGCTTTATCTAAATTTTTAGGAAATATTTCACTATCCATATTAAATTCATTAAATATTTTTTCAGTTTCATCAATTATTTTAAAAGCCTCATCACTATCCATATATTTAAATAAATCACTTTTACCAAGTTTAGGAATAAAATTTAATTTACCATCACTAAAAGTACCAGCTCCCCCAAAGCCTGATAAAATATTACAAGGGTTGCAATTTAAACATTTTCCACCATTTATTTTCATAGGACAAACTCTATTTTTAGCTCTTTTTCCTTTATCAAGTAAGGTAATCTTTAAATTTTTATTTTTACAAAGTTCATAAGCTGCAAATAAACCAGCTGGACCTGCTCCAATAATTACAACATCTTTCATTATTACCACCCTAATATAATTATATAATATTTTTTTATAAAGAAAAAGATAAAACCAATATTTAGTTTTATCTAATTTTTATTTTCTAAGAATTTTTAATACTTCCTCAGTAGCTTCACTATCATTTATTTTACGATGATTAGTTACTTGATAATATATTTCATCAAAATCTTCAATACTTTCATTATCATTTAAAATAACCGTATTATCTTTATTACTATCCATAAAAATTGAAAAAATCTTTCTTTCATAACTAGTAAGTTGTCTTTTATAAATTCCAAAAATTTTATCACTTAAACCACACTTTATACAAGTATAATGATTATCTTTAAAAACAAACAAGTGTTGGCAATGTTGATATTTTTCTAAATTATTTTCTTTCAAAGCTTGTAAATTTGCAAGCCTTATTTCCATTTCATTTTTCATATTTATCACCAATTTTCTTTAGTAAGGAAATTATTTTGATTCTATCATATTATCTAATGTTTTTCAATATAAAAATATGTGTTATAATTACTATGAGGTGTAGTATGCGAAAGACAATATTAATTATATTAAGTAAATTATCCATTATAGTTTTAAAATTTTTTAGAAAGAATGCCACGGTATTTCCTGGAAAAATCGCCTATGACTTAGATCATCATATTTTAGATAAAATAAAATATCCCAAAATCGTTATTGGCGTTACTGGTTCTGCTGGAAAAGGTTCGACTACTTCTTTAATTGCTCACATTTTAACAAAAAGTGGAAAAAGTGTTGCTTATAATAAATTTGGCTCAAATGGAATTTACGGAATTACTACTTTAGTAATTAATAACTGTACATTAACTGGTAAATTTAAAAAAGATATTCTACTTGTTGAAATAGATGAAAGACATCTAAAATTAGCTTTCAATAAAAAAATATTAACCCATTTAATTGTTACAAATATTACAAGAGATCAACCTTCTCGTTCCGGTAATCCCGATTTTATATTTAAAGAAATAACTGATGCTATTTCTGATAAAACTAAACTTATTTTAAATGCCGATGATCCTCATGTTATGAAAATGACCTTAAAATTTAAAAATTATGTAACTTACGGTCTAGAAAAAACAATATATGATTATACTATTCCATCTAACTTAGGAATTGACAATGCATATTGTCCAAAATGTCATAATAAATTAATATATACTTATTATCATTACGGTCACATTGGTATATATAAATGTAAAAACTGTGATTTTACAAGAGGAAAAGTTAAATATAAAGCTACAGATTTAGATTTAAATAAACAAGAATTTAAAATAAATCGAAAAAAATATTATTTAAATAAAGATATAATGTATGCTGCTTACTATACTTTAGCAGCTGTTGCCCTTGCCAAAGAATTAAAAATTTCTCCAAAAATAATCGATGAGGCTGTAAATAAAGATTTTATTAAACCTAAACGCGGCGAAGTATATAATATTGAAAAAAGAACTTTAACTATGTTAGAAAGTAAAAATGAAAATTCTCTATCTTATTTTCAATCATTAAAATATATAAGCTTAAAAAAAGAATTAAAAACTATTGTAGTCGGTTTTGAGAATGTTTCCAGAAGATACAAATATAATGATTTATCTTGGTTATACGATGTAAGTTTTAAATTACTTAATGATGAATCAATTGATAAAATACTTTGTATCGGCAGATTTAAATATGATGTTGCCACATGTCTTTCATATGCTAATATTGATAAAAATAAAATAATTATGGTTGATGATATTGATAACTTAATTGATATTATTAAAACTAAAACTAAAGGTAATATTTATACTATGGTATGTTTTGACATGAGTGATAAAATTAAATCTTTAATTAAGGAGGCCAAAAATGATAATTAAAATAGCGCACTTATACTATGATTTAATGAATCTTTATGGAGAATCAGGAAATCCTCAAGCTTTAATTCGCCATTTAGAAAATAAAGGCTTAAAAACTGAATTGCATTTTTTAACTGTTAATGATGATATTGATTTTAATAAATATGATATATTTTATATGGGAATGGGTTCGTTAGAAAATCAAAAAATTGTTTTAGACGATATAAAAAAATATAAAGATAATATTAAAAAAGCCATTAATGCCAATAAATTATTTATTGCAACCGGATCATCTATGGAATTATTTGGAAAATTTATTAAAGATAAAGATGATATTATTGAAGCATTAAATATATTTGATTATGAAACAGAAGTAATTGATTTTAAAATTGTTGGTGAACAACATTTTAAAACTAAAATTATCGATTATGATGTAATTGGTTTTCAAAATAGAACAAGTATAATTACAAAAAATAAAAATCATTTATTTAAAGTTGTAGAAGGTACCGGATCTTCTATTAATGATAACTATGAAGGTTTTGTTTATAAAAATTTTTATGCTACTTACTTAACTGGTCCCCTACTTATTAGAAATCCTCACTTAACTGATAAGTTATTAAATCTTTATTTAGATTCCATGAAAATAAAATATAAAAAAACTAAAAATGATTTAATCGATTATAAAGCATACGATGAATATTTAAAAAATTTTATTGAAAAAGAACCAAAATAAAATGTATGATTTACTTTAATTAAAAAAGTAGATCATTTTTTTGTATGTCTACTTTTTGTTTTTTGTTTAATTACTTCCGTTTCTGCTGTTTTATTAAATTCTATTCCCTGTCTAATAAAAGGAACTAAATATTTATTAATATAAGTATATAAATTTGTTGTTGAAAAATCACCTAAATAATTTTCTCTATCAAACTGTATTTCGCCAATAATTATATCCTTAAAAAATGTTAAATCATTTTTGGGAGAATTTAATAATCTTATTGGTAACATTTCTACAACTACTTCATCTCCTACATGATAAGTCACTCCATTGGTTGCTAAATAATCTTCACATGGTTTAGCTTTAAAAAAAGTATATATTTTATCTTGATAAATATATGAATCTAACCATCCTAATTTAAATGGTAAATTATTTTCATCAATATTTCTTAAATCAATTGGTACTCTTAGTGATGTTTTTTTAAGTTCGTTATGTTTAATTCTTCCTATAATTTCTTCTTGCAAACCTTGTTCTGGAGTTCTTTGAGGGAATAATGAAAACTCACTATTAGTTAATTTATATTTTCTTTCTTCTTCATTAAAAGTAATATCTTTAATTGAAGAATATGGTAAAATAGGACGAATTCCAATATGACGCTCTGAAACTTTTTCACGAAAGAAGCCAGCAGCATTTATAACTCGAACATAATTTGCTTCATTATTATTTTTATCCAAATAAGTATATGGATCTTTTAGCCAATAAATACCTAATCTATATCCTAAATCTTTATCATTTTTAGGACAAACATCTGTTGCTAATGTACCTTGTAGAGCCGCAAAATCAGTCACTACAGCATATTCTATTTCATACATTAAGTTTGTATTCCATTTGTTAGAATTTCCTTCCGAATGTAATATCTGACTAAATGTAGGTATTGTAAGATTTAAACTACTCATAGATTTTCTCCTTTTTCAATATTATAAATGAAAATCTTTTAAAGTCAATGAATAGTTTTACCAATTACCTTTTTTGTTTATTTCTTTTTATTAATATTTTTAAAATAAATTCTGTAAATTTATTTAAATTATCAAATACAAACATTGACACTATAAATAAGACAAAATATATAAATATAACATAAAAATTAACTTTAGTTAGACTAAAAAATTTATATTGAAATAAAGCACAATAAGAAAAACCTAAAAGTAAGACAATATATAAAACTTTTCTTAATCTATTAAAAGGTTTACAAATTCGATATAAATAAATAAAACCCGTAGTTGCCGTAAGTAAAACAGATAATAAAGATGCTATATCAGTTGTCATAGAAAAGAATTTTTTAAAAATAGTAATAATTATTATATTAAAAACTATAGTTACGGCAGCTGGGAATGCCCTACCAACAACTTTTTTGATAAAGTCTCCTGTAACTAATTTTTTATTAGGCTCTAAAGCTAAGATAAAAGACGGAATACCTATTGTAAATGTTGTGATTAATGTCAGCTGAATAGGTACAAAAAAATATTTAGTTGTAATACTAATACAGAAAATTGCTAAAAGTATGGAATAAATAGTTTTTACAAGCAACAAAGAAGATGACCTTTCCACATTATTTATTGTTTTTCTTCCCTCAGCAACTATTTTGGGAATAGAATTAAAATTAGAGTTTAAAAGGACAAGCTGAGAAACATTTCGCGCAGCAGATGAACCATTTGCCATTGCAATTGCACAATCTGATTGTTTTAAAGCTAAAACATCATTTACTCCATCACCGGTCATCGCTACTGTATATCCTTTATTTTGTAAAGAAATTATTATTTGTTTTTTAACTTTAGGGGTAACTCTACCAAAAACATTATATTCGTCAACTAATTTATCATAATTACTATCAATAATATTTGAGGTATCAATACCTTTTAAATTGGGAATTTCTAAGCGTTTTGCAATACCCATAACAGTATTAATATTGTCCCCGGAAATTATTTTAATATTAACTTTATTTTTAGCAAAAAATTGCAATGTTTGCAAAGCATTTTCTCTAATTATATCTTCAATTACTATAAATCCTATAATTTCCACATTATTTTTATTGCCAATTCTTTCTTTATTTCTTGCTAGTAATAATACTCGATATTCTTCTTGATATTTAATAATGTCATCATCTAATTTATGATTTTTGGACAATATAAATTCTGGAGCGCCTAAATAATATGTATATCCATCATTTAATGTATAAACAGAATATTTTCTCTCAGAAGAAAAAGGTTTACTTTCAATTACATTTAATGAAGATTCATCATTATATACCCTTTTAATAGCCATAAAAGTTTCATTAGTTTCATTACTATTTTCAGTAATAGCATTGATAATCTCTCTTATATTTTTTTCATCAGTCTTTTTAACAATTACTTTTTTTAATTTCATTTTTCCTTCTGTTAAAGTTCCTGTTTTATCTAAACAAATACAATCTACCCTAGCAAGTGTTTCAATACAATATAACTCTTGAACTAAAACTTTAAATTTAGATAATTTTATAACACTGACAGCCATAACTGATGAAGTTAGTAAAATTAGTCCTTCAGGAATCATCCCAATTAAAGCGGCAACAGTAGAAAATATTGAAGTAGATATTTCATTATTATTTACTTTTAATTGAGTGATAAATAAAAGAATGGCTATCGGAATAATTATTATAGATATCGCTTTTAATATTTTATTAAACGAATCTAAAATAACAGAATTAATTTTTTTGTTATATTTGGCCGCAGCCGAAATTTTAGAAATATAATTATCATTACCAACATGAATAACTTTCGCGTAAGCCTCACCACTTACCACAAAGCTACCTGATAAAACTTCATTATCCGTTTTTTTAATAATAGCATCAGATTCGCCCGTTAATAATGATTCATTAACTTCTATTTCTCCTGATATAATTTTAGCATCTGCTACAATTTGGTCCCCTAATTTTAATTTAATAATATCATCTAATACAATTTCATTAATATTTAAATTAATAAGCTTATCGTCTCTTAAAACAGTAGTTGTAGTTGCAGATATTAAAGATAATTTATCAACAGTTTTTTTAGATATAATTTCTTGAATTACAGCTATTACTGTATTACAAGTTATAACACCTAAAAATAAACAATTTTTTAAAGAATAAAAAATTCTGCCACTAAAAATTCCAACAATTAATATTGCTGCTCCTAAAATAAAGTTAAGAATATTAAAATATGTAAAAATGTTAGTTAAAATAATTTCTTTAATAGTTTTAGTTTTAGGTTGATTATCAAAATTAACTTGATTCCTTTTTTTTCTTATTTCAACTTCTTCATTTGTAAGACCAATAATTTTTTTCATTATCTGCCTCCAATTTGGCATATTTTATAATTTTAAAATTTCTTGGATTTTTGATAATTTTTTGCAAATTCTAATTTTTGAAAATTATTTAATATTGTTATTTCTGATTGGGTAAGATATTTAGAACAAAAAAGAACACGATTTTGGAACTTATATAAATCTTCAATAGGAAAAGGATATTCAATAATATAATTTAAATATTTAGTCATGTCTATTTTAATTTTCTCATCATCAATAAATAAATATATTTTTTTAGGAATAATAATAGATAATCCACTAATTAAATTTATTTTTATTTCATCTAGACAAGTATAATATTTGTCATCCGTTAACATAAATCTTTCATTTTCATTTTCCAATTTCTTTAACTTTTTTAAAAGAATCACTTCTGATTTGGTTAAATGATTAGTACCAAAAAGGACACGATTTTGTAGTACATATAAATCTTCCACAGGAAATGGAAATACATAAATTAGTTCAAAATATTTAGAAATTTCAATAACATTATTTCTAATATTATTATGAAAATTCAAATATTCAGGTACCCTTATAGATAATCCACTAATTAAATTTATTTGTTTTTCTCCACTAGTCTCAAACCCCATATTATATTCTGTGTCATTATAAAAACCCATAAATTTTAAAACCTACCTCAATTTCAATATATAATATTTTTATAGTAAAGTCAAAAAAAATAATTAAAAATTATTTAGTTTTTTAATTATTTTAGAAAGAACTCTAATTTTTTTGAGAGCGTATTTTTTTTGCATAGATGTATAAGGAATATTTTTATTTATAAATTCTAAAGATTTTAAATTTTCTTGAAAATACCATAAATTATTTTTATCTAATTTAAGTACAGGTCCATACATGTAATCTGAATAAAAATACATTTTTTTACCCCTTATAAATTGCATAGTAATATAATTTATATTTTTATCTTTTATGACACTTTCATCTTTTATTATAAATCCTTCTCTTTTCATGAAAGTACGCAAATAATAATAATCATTATTAGATTGAATAACAATTTTTTTAATATTTTTGCTTTTACCTATATTTCTTAAAATTTTAATTATATTTTTTGTGCCCATTCCACTAATTATAATAGTATCAATTTTACTTATATTAATATTTTCAAGTCCATTAGATAAAATAGGTGTTATTTTATCTTCTAATTTATATTTTTTTATATTTTTTATAGCATTATCTAAAGCAGATTGTAAAATATCGGAAACTATTATATTTTTTAATTTTTTTTCTTTAACAAGATAAATATCTAATAAAGCGTGATCACAACCAATATCTACTACTATATCTTTTTTATTTATATAATCTGCTACTTGTTTTAAACGCTTACTAATCACTTAAAAAGTCCTTTAATTTTTTAGCACGAGATGGATGACGCAATTTTCTTAATGCTTTAGCCTCTATTTGACGAATTCTTTCTCTTGTTACATTAAATCTTTTTCCAACTTCTTCTAAAGTATGATTAGTTCCATCAATAAGTCCAAATCTAAGCTCTAAAACTTCTTTTTCTCTTTCTTGTAAAGTATCAAGTACAGCTTTAATTTCTTCTTTTAATATTTCATTAGTAGCATATTCTTCTGGTCCCATATTAGTTGCATCAGGAACAAAATCACCTAAATGGGAATCGTCTTCTTCACCAATTGGTGTTTCAAGTGATACTGGCTCTTGGGAAATTTTAATAACTTCTCTAACTTTTTCCACAGTTATTCCCATCTTTTTTGCAATTTCTTCTTCACTTGGTTCACGGTTTAATTCCAAAGTTAATTGTCTTTGAATACGGGCCATTTTATTAATTGTTTCAACCATGTGAACTGGAACCCTGATTGTTCTTGCTTGATCAGCCAATGCTCTTGTTATTGCTTGTCTTATCCACCATGTTGCATAAGTAGAAAATTTATATCCTTTATCATAATCAAATTTTTCAACGGCTTTCATTAAGCCAATATTTCCTTCTTGGATTAAATCTAAAAATAATAATCCTCTACCAACATATCTTTTAGCTATCGATACAACTAATCTTAAATTTGACTCCGCAAGTTGATTCTTAGCTAATTCATCGCCTTCAGCAACTTTTTTAGATAATTCTAACTCTTCTTCTGTTGATAAAAGAGAAATTCTACCAATTTCTTTAAGATACATCCTAACCGGATCATCAATATTTACATCCTTAGTTAGTTCTTCTTCATCTAATATTGTTTCTTCTTTTTTCTCGCCACCATGTTCAGAATCATCTTCTGAAGATTCCTCAGTTATAACTTCAATTCCGGCTTCTACAAAGGAATTATATAGATCGTCTAAATCATCATTATCTAATTCTAAACCTTTTAGAGCTTCAGCTAGTTGTTCAAATGTAATATAACCTTTTTCTTTACCAAGTTTTATTAATTCTTCTTTTCTTTCTTCTAATGTTTTTAATTCTTTTAGTTCTTTCATTTTTACACTTCTTTCTTTATTCTAGTTATTTCTTTAACTATTTCTATTTTTCTCATTTCATTATTTTCTTCTTTTAATTCCCTTTTTAACTTCTCTATTTTTTCTTTTTTTAGAGCCTCATTAATAACTTTAATATAATTTTCCATCTCATTTGTAGACACTTTAATTTCTGAATTATTATTAATGATTTCTAATATATTGTCAATATTAACTTGTCTATCTTCAGAAAAAGATATAAAATCAGCCATATTAACAAAACCATTAAGCTCGTAAAAATATAAAATATCATTTATAATATTACGATGTTTTTTTAAAGGTAAAAAACCAAGCTTTTTTTGATAAATCTTTATATATATTGGATCTTGCATCATTAAATATATAATTGCTTCACTAGCAATAGTAACTTTATTTTTTTTCTCTTCTTTAGTAATTTCAACCTTAGCTTTTTTTTCTTCCCTTTTCTCTTTATTATTATTTAATTTTTTTAATAAATTATTATAATCTAAATCATATTGTTTACTTAATTTTTTTAAAACTACTTCAATAGTTAAATCATCACTTTCATTTTTTAAAGAATCAATTACATCATTTATATATTTTACTAAGTCTTTAGTTTCTTTTAAGTTTTTATTCTTTTTTAAATAATTAATTTTAAATGATAAATAACTCATTGGTTTTTTTAAAAATTTTAATAATTCCTCAATTCCTTTATTAATAATAAATTCATCGGGATCTTTATAATCAATTAACCTAACAACTTTTAAATCTATATTGGCTTTTTCTAAAATTTCTCCATTTCTAAATGTTGCCTCTTCTCCAGCATTATCATTATCTAGCATTAAATAGACAGGAACTCTTAATTTTTTTATCATATTAACTTGATAATTAGTAAGAGCTGTTCCCGATAAAGCTACGCAGTAATTAACATCATTTGCACAAAGTCTAATAACATCCATTTGTCCTTCTACTATAATTAATTTTCGAGACTTTTTCACTTCTTTTTTGGCAACATTATAATTATATAAGAATTCTCCTTTTTTAAATATTGATGTCTCTTTAGTATTTAAATATTTTGGTTGATTTGCTTCATTATTATAAATACGGGCTGAAAAACCAATAACTTGTCCATCTTCATCACATAAAGGAAACATAATCCTATTTTGAAAATAATCATAACTAGTACTTTTAGTAGATAAACCTAAATTATCTAAATAGGAAATATCCAATCCTTTTTTATTTAGAATCATCGTTAAATTGTTTTTAGAAGGTAAAGATATTCCTATTTTAAATTTATCAATTGTTTTTTCATCTATATGTCTTTCTTTTAAATATTTTAATGCTTTATTACCTAAACTTGTTTTTAAATTATTTTGATAATATTTACAAACAAAGTTCATAATTTCGTATTCTTTTTTATTTTTTACAGGAGTATTTTTATGAACATTATCATAATTAATACCAACCATTTTTCCAACAATTTGTACTGCTTCATTAAATGAAACATTTTCATAGTCTTTAACAAAAGTAAATACATTTCCAGAAGCACCACAAACAAAACATTTATAAATCTGTTTTTCAAAAGATATACTCATTGAGGGAGTGTGATCATCATGAAAAGGACAAATTGCAAAATAATTTTTTCCCTTTTTAGTTAGAGAAAGATATGATGAAATAACAGTTACAATATCAGCCTGTTCTCTAATTTCATTAATTATTGATGTAGAATTTGTCATAAAAAACACCCTCTAATTATATATATACTTCCTAAATTGCTAATTTCCTTTTTTTTAGGCAAAAAAAAAGCATATTATTTTAAATATGACTATTTTTTTTAAATATTTTATCTATAAATAGATTGAAAATGGATAAAATAGTAATAACAAGTATAACACTTGAAAAAAATCCTGTTAATTTAATTAAAATGAATGATAATAAAGCAGCGACAATACCATATATTACTTTAGCTATTTTATTAGTAGGACAAGATTTGATATCCGTAAGAATATAAATACCAGAAAATAATGTATTAAAAGATAGAATTGGCAAATATGATTTATATATACTATGATTAAAGAAAAAAGAAATAGAACAAAGAATAAACATAGTTAATATAAAATAAAAACTAGTGTCTTTTTTATATAAACTTTGCGTACTTAAAAATATATATGAAAAAATTAAAAATAAACAAGAAGTAGCATTAATTCCACCTTTATCAAAGCCTAAAAATAATTTACCAGTTGTAGGTGCAAAGGTATTAGCAGATTCATATAAATTATAAAAATCAACTTTGAAAAAGTAAGTTATAATCAATATTAATATTAAAGACATTAAAGCACATTTATTAATATTAAAATGAATAAATTGAACTAAAAAACTAAGAATTAAAAGTAAGATAACAAATAAAAAAATATTAGTTTGCGGTGGCATAAGACAGCCGATTATTAATCCCGAAACTGAAAAAAGAGAATTAAAGATTTTAAAATTTTTCTTTTTTATTTTAGTATATAAAAATTCACTTAAACAACATGTAAAAAAACCTAAAATGGGAAATAAAAGAGGTTTAATAACTTCAATATTACTAATTAAATCTTTCGAAACTAACTTTATTCCATTTTTATAAAAACCAAATGCTATCGGAAATAATAAAGAAATAAAAATTGTAAATATATATTTTTTAAGTGAATTTTTACTATGAATAAATGGGGCTTTATTTATCACTATAATCATCTTCCTTTATTAGATTTATTTTAGCGGGACATATATAAGAACATAAATTACATTTTAAACAATTAGGCACTACTTTTTTATGTAAATATTCTCTCGGATCTAAGTTCATAGGACAAACTTGCTTACAAATTCCACAATTAATACATTCTAATGATTCCCGTTCTTCTATTTGATTAATTATTATACTTCGTAAATCATCTGTTACAACTAATTTGTTAATGTCAATAATTTTTCCAGCCATTAAACCATTAGCAATATAAACATAATCTTTTATATCTTTTTTAAATTTTACTAAATCATTTATTATATCAATAGCTTTCGTACCTATTTTTACATTGACAATAATAGGATTTTTAATAGCATCACCCGAAATTGTTATATATTTTTCCGTTACTTTATTATCTTTTTTTAAAGCTTTATATAAATTGTAAATAAATGAAGTTTTTAAGATACATATATTTTTAATTTTTAAATAATTTTCTAACACCCTTTCAATTCCTAAAGGATAAAAATCTTCAATAATTTTAAGATGAATTTTAGGATATGTACCAAGTTTATTAAGTATTTTGGTAATTGTTTCACTTTCCTTATTTTTAACTAAAATATAAGCATTTTGTATTTCATAAATATCTAATAAAGCATCGACAGTTTCCAAAATTTGATCAACATAATCATTTAATATAAATAATTCATTTGCTTCATAAGGATCAATATCTAAAGAAGATATAAATAAATTAGAACATTCTAAATTTTTAGCAAATTTATAATCAAGACAAGTTTTAATTTTAGCATATACTTCTTCTTTGGTATAATTACTAATATTCCTTTTGATGCCTTTTTTATTTAATTTTTTTTCTTTAAAATCATTTTCAATAACAATAGTATTAATTATTTTATTATTAGCATCAATTAATTTTTTACTGCCTTTTACCACTCCGCTTATTGAAGAATATACGGGAATATCTTTATTATCAAAAATATTTTGTTCCAAAAATATATATTCATCTAATTTAACTTTTAATTTAATATCTTTTTGATAAGGAAAATATACATAATCGACATCTAATTTATTTTTTGTAATTGGCGATAATAAAATATTATCATCTTTTTTTATTTGTACATTCATTATTTACCACATTCCTAAAATAATTATACTATTATTTTTTATAAAAAAAAAGAAATTTAAAATTTCTATTTTCGATTTTCCAAATATTTTTTTAAATTCAAAGCTATATTTTCAGGAACTATTTTTGCTATTTCAGATATTTCCGCATTTTTTAAATTATTGATATTTTTAAATTTCTTAATTAATTCTTTTTTTCTTACATTACCTATTCCTGGTACTTCATCTAAAATACTAGCAATTGAACCTTTAGATCTAATTTGTCTATGATAAGAAATGGTGAAATTATGAACTTCATCTTGCATAAAAGTTAATAAATGAAATAAATTACTATGCGGATCAATATTAATAATGTGACCATCACTATCAAGTAATTCACTTGTTTTATGTTTATCATTTTTCTTTAGACCAATAACTTTAATATTTAAATTTAAACTTTTTAAAACTTCACAAGCCGCATTAATTTGAATAATTCCCCCATCAACAATAATTAAATTAGGAAGTGGTTTTTGTTCAATTAAAAGTCGATAATATCTTCTATATATTACTTCTTTCATCATATCATAATCACTTTTAAATTCTTCCATAAGTTTAAATTTGCGATAACCATTTTTATAAGGAACACCATTTTTAAAAACTACCATTCCCGAAACATTAAAATTACCAAAAATTGTAGAATTATCAAATATTTCAATCGTATCAATAATATCCATATTTAAAATCTTTTTCAATTCATTCAAAGCATCATTATTTTTTTGATCTTTGGCTAAAATTAGTTTTATTTTATTTTCATAATTTATCTTAGCATTATCATAAACCATATTTATTAAATCTCTTTTTACTCCTTTTTGAGGATGATAGATATTAGTAGAAAGGATATTTTTTAAAAGATCAATATTAAAATTGGCAGGAACTAAGATTTCTGAGGGAATTTCATGTTTATCATAAAAAGATACAATATAACTTTCAATATCTTCAATATCATCATTTATAACCGGTAATAAATCATTATGAGATCCGACAATTTTACCATTTCTTAAAAAGAAAATTTGAATACTTAAATAACCATTATTAAAATAATAATTAATTATATCTCTATTTTTTAAATCTCTAATTTCACATTTTTGATTTTCTAATATTATTTTTATAGATTTTAATTCTTCATATAATTCATTAGCTGCTTCATAATTTAAATCATCACTATACTTCTTTATTTTACTCATAATTTTTTCTTCTATTTCTTGTTGATTACCTTTTAAAAAAGCGGCAATTTCTTCAAGCATTTTATTGATAATTTCCTCATCGATTTTTTTCTCACAATATCCTAAACACTCACCAATGTGATAATAAAGACATAAATTCTTAGGATTGCCACTACATTTTTTTAAAGGATAAAGTCTATTTAATAATTTGACTACTTTTCTGGCTGCAAAGGCATTTTGATAAGGACCAAAAATATATGAATCTTTTTTATTTTTAATTTTTTTATATCGAGAAATTTTTAATTTAGGGTATGGTTTTTTTATAAGTTCTATATAGGGATAAGTTTTATCATCGCGAAGTAATATATTATATTTAGGATCATATTTTTTTATTAAATTAATTTCTAAAATAAATGCTTCTAATTCACTTTTAGTAATTATATATTCAAAATCAGCTATTTCACTTACCATAACTTTAGTTTTTCCTGTAACTCGACCCGTAAAATAACTTTTAACTCTATTATGTAAATCTTTGGCTTTACCAACATAAATAATAATTCCTTCTTTATTTTTCATTTGATAAGATCCTGGTAAATGCGGAATTAATTTTAATTTTTCTTTGAACATAATTATCCCTTCTTGCTACTTAAAGTATATCAAAAAAGTAATGAATTATCATTACTTTTTAGTTTTTCTCGCCTTCTTTTAACATACTGGTAATAAATATTCCATAGCCAGTTTTAGGATCATCGACAATTACATGGGTAACTGCTCCTACAATCTTATCATCTTGAATGATTGGACTACCACTCATACCTTGAACTACTCCCCCAGTTTTTACTAATAATTCTTTTGAAGTAATATTAAAGTAAATATTTTTAATATCATGATTTTTATCTATTTTATTAATATTAATATCAAATGCTTCAACTTTTTCATCATTTAATACTGTGTAAATTTTAGCATTTCCTAATTTTACTTCATCATTTTTAGCTACTTGCATTTCCTGCTTTTCAGGAAGATTTTTTTCGTATGTTCCATAAATTCCATATTTAGTATTTTTATTTATTGTTCCATACTCAAAATCATAATAAAATTTTGCTTTTTTACCTCCAGCCACACCGGTTGAGGAACGATCAATACTAGTAATCGAACTTTTAAATATAAAGCCTGTTTTAACTTCAATTTTTTTATTAGAATTACTTTCAATAATTTCATGACCTAAAGCCCCAAATTTATGAGTTTTTGGATCAATATAGGTAAGAGTTCCTATACCAGTAATACTATCTTTTACAAATAATCCTGTTTTATATATATTATCTTCTTTTTTTAATTCTAAATTTATTTTTTTATATTTATTATTTCTTTTAATAGTAAGATTTACTGTATCATTTTGTTTTTTTTCTTCCATTAATTTTATTAAATTATCTATATTATCTACATTTGTATCTTCCACTTTAGTAATAACATCTCCTACTTTTAAAGCTGGAGTTCCTTTATTTAACTTTCCATTAACTTTATAAAAGCCAATAATCATAATACCATCAGTTGATATTTCAATACCTAAATTTTCACCACCTGGGATAACATAATTGGAAAATCCACAAGAAAAAAATGCGGAAAATATTACCAATAATAAACATATATATTTTTTTATATTCATACAGACCACCATTATTATTATGCGCAAAAAAAGGCCAAAAAAAAAGACAATTATTGGTTGTCTTTTTTCAATTTAAAATCTATAATTGGAAGAATATTCCTATTTAATATTAAAATTTATTTCCACACATAAAACATTGGGTTGCTGTTTCATCTACTTGGTTACCACATTTTGGACATAATTTTTTGTTTACTAATTCATTTTGAGTTAATTGTTGCGTTTGTGATTGTACTGATTGTTGAAAATTTTGTTGTACATTAACATTTTGATTATTATATTCATGATTAACATTATCTAATGCTTCAGATGGCTTTTTATATATAATAGCATGTATCACTAAACATATAATGCCTAACCATAGTAAATAAAAACCAAGACCATTTTTTAAATATTCAGTATTAAAATCAAATTTTATATTTAAGTAAATAACAAATCCTACAACTAATATTGTTGGTATTAAAGATACTTTAGGATTTGATAAATTTGCTATTTTTTTTCCAAGATTTGTTGTAAATAATTGTGGTAGATATTTTTCAATATAATCTTTAAATATAAATAAAGCATTTACCAATGTTAAAATTATAATTAACTTTCCTTCCCAATATTTCCATAAAGATATTGATTGAGAATAACCAAGAAGAGAAAAAGTAAAATATGGTAGTATTGTTCCTAAAATAAGAGTTATTATTCCTGTTAGAGCTAATACTCTTTTATTTCTTATATAATTCATATTACATCCTCCGCTGAATATATTAATTTAAAATTTGTATTATAGAAATTAATTTTATTGTTTTCATAAATAGTTATATAATTTGAGTTAAGTCTTACATTATTATCAATATCAGTTTCCATTGTTTTTCCAGTAATAAGATTATAAATAACCTTTTTATTTATAGAAGAATCTTCATAAAAAACAAATATACTTTCTTCATTATTATAAATCTTATTAGCATTAAACTTTGCTACCGTTTCTCCATTTGTTAAATTAATTATAAAGCTTTTATCATCTTTTGTAGTCATAACATATTTTTTACCCTTAGATGCTAAATACTGATATAATAAATTTCCAAAATAATCAATACTATCCCATTCACAAGATAATATTTTCTTTTTTCCCTTTACAAGACCATAAGATTCACCGCAACCTTTTTTAGTAATGCCAGTTAAAACTTCCCACTCATCATTAATATCATCATTAGGAGCATCCGATAAAATTTTGCCTGTTTGAATATCTAAATAAAAATAATCATTTTTATCTTCATTAAAAATTTGTATATATTTTGTAAGAATATCATACTCATAAGTATCACTTTCACTATTAGTTTGATATGCAATTTTATTATCTTTAATATAAATTAAAGATACAGAGTCCTGGGAATCTTCATTAGTAATTTTAAATATATTATCACCACGATCTGATATATAATATTTTGAATAATCATATACCAATTTTCCAGTAGCACAATTTACAATTCCATATTTTTCATATTTTCCACTATCCACATTTACAATACAATATTGTTCATCTAAAATTGAAGTAATTTTTGATGGAGTCATATCAAAATAATTTTCATCATTTTGATATTTATAAGTATAAGTAATCTTCCCAGAAGAATTAATTATTCCGGCAGACTTCTCATTTACATCTTCCCATTTTAAATATTCATAATTTCCATAACGAACATTAATATTGTCGGGAGATATTTTATTTAAAGCACTATCATACAGTTGATGATTAAGTATCCAAATGTTATTTTCAGAGTTATAATCAATATCAGCAGCATATTTACTTTGAAATTTAGCCTTGCCTTTTTTATCGATTACCTGATATATTTCATCTTTTGTTTCTACAATAGTATAATTTCCATAAAAGTCTTTAGCCTCTTTATAAATTGGATCTAAAACAAATTTCCCATTTGTATCTATATATCCATATTTATTATCTTTTTTTACTTTTATTAAAGCTTCTTCATCAAATATAAGATTTACATTTTCCGATTTTTTTATATTGGCATTTTTGCTTTTCAAAAATATACTTCCTATAAATAAAACTATTGCTAATACTAATAAAATACCAACAACAAGTAATTTTTTTCTTTTTGATTTGTTATTATCATTAGAAAAATCATTATTTGAAGAAATAATATTTTGATTATTATCATTAATATTTGTATTATTATAGTTCAAATTCATATTATTTTGATTTAAATTATTATAATTATTATTCATATTATTTAAGTAATCCTAAAATACTATCTAATCCGCTCATAAATAGTTTCATATAAGCATAATATCCAGCAATAATAAGTATCCCGAAGCAAATAAGATTAAAATATATTTTTTTGTCCCTTTCTAAATTTAATTCACTATTTATAAATTCATATAATATTATTAAAGAATATATAAAACCAATAATCATAAATACAAAACTTAATTTATCCCAAATCATTCCAAATATTGGTGATAAAATCATTGTACCCCATACTGCTGGAATAACAGAAGTTGCTGATATAGATAATGATTTAATAAAACTTAATTGTTTTTTTACTACTAAACTTCCTAAATAGAAAACAATAGTAATAGCTAAAATAATACAAATATAAATTAAAAAGTTTTTACCAATAACTTCTAACCAATTTATGTTTTTTAAATTGTCCCATTGCCATGTATAAGTATTTTTTTCTGTCCAACTATAATTTACTACTCTTACAGTAGATATAATCGTTTGAATCAAATTTAATAATGTCATAATTACCGTAATAATCAATGTTAGTATAATAGAGTTTTTTCCATTATTCAGTTTACTCTCTTCCTCCTTATAACATTGAAATGGCTTGAGTAATATAGTAATTAAATATTTAAGATAATTTAAAGGTGATGTACTGACATTAGCAGATTGAACTGTTTGTACATTATTTATTGGTTGCTGATTTATTGGTTGTTGCATTTGATTTTGGGGTAGTTGTTGATAATTTAGTTGTGAATTAATATTTTTATCTAATTCAGTTGGTTGATTTAGATTATCAGCATTTAAAATATTACCACATTTAATACAAACTTTTGATTGAGGATTGTTATATGTACCACAATTTGAACAATTCATTATTTTTCTCCTTTCTGATTTGTGCTATCTTTAATTAAATTAGCAACTGGATTTTGATCTACAAATGAGTTTAATATTTGACTACCTAATCCTTGACCACTTATCGAAGTATTATTTGCTCCATTTATTCTCGAATTTGTTAATCCTGTTTCCGTTTTAATAAAATTATCAATTTTTCGTAAATTAGTTAAATTAGTTTTTGTCTCTGTTTCATATTTATGTCTGGCATTTGAATTACGATAACGAGTAAACATTACAAAGAAGTAGATAAATCCTGCAAGTAAAAAAGCCCAATTATAATCAAAATCTATAAATAACATTGCTATAATCCCTAAAATTTCCACTAAGAAGGAAATACCTAATAATTTTGGAATATGTATAGGTACACTTCCCATTGTTTCTTTAGTTCTTGCATTTACGGCAACATAATGTAATACTTTCTTTTCGCCACTTACTTGTAAATAGCTATATAGCCAAACTGGTAAATATGCCGCTTTCCATTGTTGTCCTTTTACATCAAGCTGTTCATTATGCCAAGCAACTCCACGATCATATTGTTTTAAAGTATTGTTAGCTGCAAATTTTGCTATATCTTTAGATTGTTTATCTACTAAAGGCCTTAACTGGTCAATATTTATATCACGCTTTTCTGAAGTATAACCTTTCAAATAATTTGCATTAAATTTAACACAATTTTCTAAATCAAATGGCATTATGGCATTAATAACATTATTTGTTGCATTTGCTGATGAATTATTTAATTTTTCTGTACTTGATTCAACCGTTAGACCTTGGATTATTAAATCAAATTCTCTTTCTACATGATAAAGATCAGCATCATAATAAGTGCTTCTATTTTCTCCACTGCCACGATAATATGTTCTTGTTAAATGTTCTCCATTTCCAACGAGATTAACATGAGCATTTGCATCAATTATCATGTAAGGTAAATATACACCCATTATATTATCTGTTGTAAATTCTTGTTTAAATTTAGGATGAGCAAAAAATTTTCTTTTACCAACAAATTTTTCAATTTCAATTTTAGCTTCATCTTTAGATATACCAAATGGTAATACAACATCAGGTATACTTCCATTTGAAATTTGTTGATTTACTGATAATATATTTCGACACCAATGACATCTGGCTTGAGTAGATGAAGCAGTATCAATTACTATTTCAGCCCCACAACTACTACATTTAAAAGTCACGATATCTTTAGTATCAGCAACAATATCAGTAGCTCCAGAGCCCATCACTTGTCCTTGTAACTGACTCAAATCTTGTTGCATGTTATCTAATTTTTCTGGTTCAAATTCATGTCTACAAAAATTGCACCTTAATTTTCCATTATTAACATTTAAAGATATATCCGTAGAACCACATTTTGGACATTTATTTTGACCATCCTTAGCGCCTAAATCAGTTTTAATGATAGTAGAGGCATTAGATTGGTTATTATTGTTATTTGTAGGAACTATATTTTCACTATAACTATTTTGCATAAATTAAATTCCCAATAATTGATTTTTTAATTTATCATAATCTTCTTGAGTGATTAGACCAGCATCTAATAATTTTTTCTTTTCGCTTAAAATTGTCATTGGGTCTTGTTCATTAGAATTTTGGGTTTGAGCAGCGGGTTGTTGCGTTTGCCCAAATCCAGGTTGATATGATGATTGAGTTGGTTGTTGTTGGGTTGCTCCCATCATTCCATTAGCAGCATTCATGCCCATTCCCATGAAAGCCATACTAGCTCCTCCACCATTTTCTCCAGCAGCTTGCATACCTCTTGCAGCAGCTTGTTGCATAAAAGCATTACCTCTTGCTCCTGATAATGCATCTGCCTTTTTAACATCTTTCATTAATTCTTTAGTATCTTCATCATATTCAATAGATAAAATTGCAGTTTTTACAATTTCTAAACCACGTTCTGTTTTCCAGTGATAAGCATCTTCGACAGCTTGAGCCATTGCTTGAGCAAAACCAATTTGATCTCCTTGAATTTTTGAAATACGATTTCCTTTACTAGGATCATTTGTGTAATTGGAAAAAGCTGCTGATAAAGTACCAACTACTTCGTTAAATAATTGATTACCTGCATCATTATCCATATCCGCAAAATCAAATACTGGTGAATTAGGTTGCAAATAAGTTGCCGGTACAAAATTTTTAACAAATAATAGTGGATCTACAATTTTTAAAGTATATGTACCTCTAGTAACTGCTCCTACTTGAGTTCCAAAGTAAGCATCATCCCAATAAATTTCCGATTGTGTACCAAATTTATTATTAGGAATCTCTTTTAAATTTACATAAAATGCTAATTGTTGAGTCCCTGGTTGTCCACCAAATTTAAATCTTTCCCAAGATGTTTTTAGAGTAGATGAAAACATTCCATCACCAGCAAACATAGATTGTGAATTTTGGTCATCAGATCTAAATTCAAATCCGCCTGGTTCGGCAATTAAACCTGTAATTTGACCATTTTGAATTGTAATTAATGCTGTTCCTTCTGGTACAACAATTTTACTTCCATTTGTAATTATATTTTCAGAACTTTTTGTGTTCTCACCTCTTCCAGCATTAGTACCCTGTGGTACAGCTGGAAATAATCCAGCAGTTGCTGGTACACCAGGTTTTGGTGCATAAAAATCTTTCCATTGGTCTGCAAAAGTTCCACCTAATGCTCCACCAAAGGATTTAATAAATCCCATTTTTTATTACTTCCCTTCTTAGTTGCATTATATAATAGGTCCCCCCCCCAGTCAAGTTTTTGTGGAAAGTTTTAAATTTTTTATGTAAATAAAAAGATAATATTTTTCATATTATCTATCATTTTCTTCCATTTCTTGAAAATCTTCAAAAGTACCATCTTCTTTTAAGATTTTACTTACTGATTCATTGGCTTCATTTAATTTGTCACTACAACTTTTAGCAAGTTTCATTGCCTTAGTGTACTTTTCAATAGCATCGTCGATTGATACATCGCCATTTTCCAGTTCTTTAACAATTTTTTCCAATTCTTCTAAATTTGTTTCAAAATTAATCTTTTTTTCTTCCATTATTCCTTCTCCTTTACTTCTGCTTTTAAATTACCTTTAGAAAATCTTATTTTAATTTCATCACCTATTTTAATTTTTTTAGTATCCTTAATTATTTCACCATCTTTAAAGACTACGCTGTAACCTTTATTTAATATAGCTAGTGGATTTAAAATTTGCAATTTACTATTTAATAATTCAAAATTATGAGTTTTATTTTTTAAAACATTTTTAATATTTAATTGTAAATTTTCCAAAGTCACAGATAATTTCTGTTCTTTTATTTCATATAAACTTAAAGGATTTTTTAAAATATATGAGTTTAATATATAATCTAATTTTTCTTGTTTACTTTTAAATAAATTATAAATATTTTTATTTAACATATTTTCTAATGTTTCAATATGAAATCTTACATCATTAATATTAGGTACAGCCATTTCTGCCGCTCCCGTTGGAGTTGGTGCTCTTAAATCAGCAACAAAATCAGCAATTGTAAAATCAACTTCATGACCAACTGCACTTATTATAGGAATTTTACAATCAAAAATTGCTCTTGCGACAATTTCTTCATTAAAGGCCCACAAATCTTCAATTGAACCTCCACCTCGACCTAATATTATTACATCAAGATTATTTTTTTCAGCATTTTTAATTTGTTTTACAATACTTTCTTTTGCCCCATCACCTTGAACAAGGGCAGGAAATAAATAAGTATTACAAATATTATATCTTCTTTTAATTGTACTTAAAATATCTCTTATCGCTGCACCAGTTGGAGCTGTAATTACACCAATGTTGGTTGGATATTTAGGAATAGGCTTCTTATATTTATCATCAAAAACTCCTAAATTGGCTAATTTTTTCTTAAGTTCTTCATATTTTTTATATAAATCGCCTACGCCATCTTCATACATTTTTTCTACATATATTTGATAACTTCCCGAAGCTTCATATACGCTGATTTTTCCTTCAACAAATACTTTCATACCATCTTTTGGTAAAAAATTTATATTTCTAGTTTGAAATGAAAACATTATAGCATTTATCTTAGCATTATCATCTTTTAAAGAAAAATAATAGTGACCGCGGCTATGAGCTTTAAAATTAGAAATTTCACCTTTTAAAAAAACATATTTTAATTCTAAATCATTATCAAACTTAAGCTTTAATTTTCTGGTAAATTCAGTTATTGTTTGATAATTATCATTCATTGTTAATCACCTTATCTAATACCCCGTTAATTATTTTAAAAATTGCTTCATCACTGTATTTTTTAGCCAGTTCAATTGCTTCATTAATAACTACAATATCAGGGGTTTCCGTATATTTTATTTCATAAAGAGCAATTCTTAAAATTTCTGCTCCAGTTAAATCAATACGATCTATAGTCCAATCTTTTAAATATTTATTAGCAAGACTATCTATTTCATTCCGATGAGTTTCTACTCCATAGACTATTTCTTTGACAAATTCATTATCAATATCAATATTATCTTTAATTATTTCATCTATTTTAATATCTAATTTTTCTTTTCTTCTTATATCTATTTGATATAAAATTATCATTATTTTTTCTCTAAGTTCACTTCTTTTAAAAGACATTTTTATCACCTAATTAAATTATAGCAAAAATTAAATAAATATTCTATGCTAATTAAAAATAATACTAAATTTTTTTTATTTAGTATTATTTTTATTCATTTTAACTTTTTTGTAAATATAGCTAAATTGTTTCATAGTTGATTCAAAATAATTATCATTTTTATGAACTCTATATTCATAATATTTTATAATAAAATTACCTAAATAATTCATAAAAATTTTATATCTTTGACTATCAATTTCTTTAAAACCAAAATTTGGTGCTAATAATATAAAAGATCGATTAATTAAAAATATATTTTCATTATAAACATCATTATTAATATTATCTTTAGGTAAATATTTTGATAAAGTTATAAGATATTTAGTCATCAATTCATGTGAAGTGTAATTTTCGTCTAAATTTAAAATAGTTTGGGGATTAATTGTGTTATGATTCATCAAGTTTCTTCCTTTCTTTTTTTAAAAACGCTTTTTAATAATACCACTTCAAATATTTAATGTCAATAATTTATTTTTCATCTTTTAATACAGCTAAGAATGCTTCATTAGGTATTTCAACATTACCAATCATTTTCATTTTCTTTTTTCCTTCTTTTTGTTTTTCTAATAGCTTTCTTTTTCTGGTAATATCACCACCATAACATTTAGCTAAAACATTTTTACGAAGGGCGGAAATATTTTCCCTTGCAATTACTTTAGAGCCAATACATGCTTGGATAGGGACTTGAAAAAGTTGACGGGGAATTATCTTTTTTAAATTTTCAACAATACTTCTTCCTTTAGAATATGCAAAATCTTTATGAACTATTAAAGCTAAAGCATCTACAATATTATTATTTATTAAAATATCTAGCTTTACTAAATTACTTTCTTTATAACCAATTAAATCATAATCAAAGGAAGCATAACCCTTAGTATAACTTTTTAATTTATCAAAAAAATCATAAACAATTTCTGATAAAGGTAATTCATAATGAATATTTACTCTAGTAGAATCTAGATATTCAATATTTTTATAATTTCCCCTTTTATCTTGACATAAACTCATAATATCGCCAATATATTCACTGGGAACGAAAATATTTGTCTTAATATAAGGTTCTTCAATTTTTTTAATTTTTACCCTATCAGGCATTTTATTTGGAGAATCAATATATATTATTTCATTATTAGTTAAAGTTATTTTATAGATTACACTAGGTGATGTAGCAATTACATTAATGCCAAATTCTCTTTCAATTCTCGTAGTAATAATTTCCATGTGCAAAAGGCCTAAAAAACCTACTCTAAAACCAAAGCCTAATGCATCAGAGGTTTCCGGTTCAATTGATAATGAAGCATCATTTAACTTTAACTTCATCATAGCATCTTTTAATATTTCATATTTATTTGGCTCGATTGGGAAAATACCTGAATAAACCATTGGTTTCATTTCTTGATAACCTGGTAATGCTTCTTGAGCAGGATTTTTAATAGTTGTAATTGTATCTCCTACTTTAATTTTTGATAAATCTTTTATACTAGCGGAAATAAATCCTACTTCTCCTACAGAAAGTTCTTTTAATTCTTGCATTTTAGGAGTATGAATACCTAAACTAACAACATCAAATTCACTGCCAGTTTGCATTAATTTTATTTTATCATTAACTTTAATAGTACCATCAAAAACTCTTACTAAGGCAATTACACCTAGATAAGAATCAAAATAACTATCAAAAATCAAAGCTTTTAAAGGATTATTTTTATCTCCTTTAGGTGGAGAAATTCTTTCTACAATAGCATCAAGTAAATCTTTGACACCTTCCCCAGTTTTTCCGGAAGTTTTTATAATTTCATTTTCTTGAAATCCTAAAATATCCGAAAGCTCTTTAACTACTTTATCGACATCCGCATTAGGTAAGTCAATTTTATTTATTACCGGAATAATTGTCAAATTATTTTCCATCGCTAAATATAAATTGGCCAGAGTTTGGGCTTCAATTCCCTGAGAGGCATCAATTAATAATATTGCACCTTCACATGCTGCTAAACTGCGAGAAACTTCATATGAAAAATCTACATGTCCTGGAGTATCTATTAAATTAAGTTCATAAATTTCATCTTTATATTTATAATTTAATTTAACTGTATTTAATTTAATAGTTATTCCTCGTTCTCTTTCTAAATCCATACTATCTAGTAGTTGATCTTTCATCTGTCTTTTATCTATTGCATTTGTCTGTTCTAAAATTCTATCTGCCAATGTTGATTTACCATGATCAATATGAGCAATTATAGAAAAATTTCTTATATTTAATTGTTTCATAATAAACACCTATAATTATAATAACATTTATAGCTATTTTAAGTAAATAATTTTTTAAAAACATCAAAAATTTCAATAATACCATCACTCATAAATTTTTCAACCCCGGAAGAAAATAAGAGACCTGCTTTGGAAATCTTATTGTTATAATTATAATTTTTTTTAGAAATATAATTATTAATACTAACATTTTTACCCTGTTTAATGTCATCTTCAAATCTTTTAATTTCTTCATTTGTTAAATAGGTATTTCTTTTTAATTTAGCCTCATAATATCCACTGATATTAGCAATATAAAGACCAACATAAATTATAAATAAAACAAATAAGATAAAAAAGAAAAATTTATGACCTTTTTTAGTTTTCATCGTTATTCCTCCAATAAATTTTTTAAAACTTTAGCAAAAATATCAACAGTATTACTTACTTCGTCTATAGTATTTTCACTTCCACCAATTTCAATTAACATTGCTCCGTTAAAGGCATCTTGATTATATATTCCATTATTTCCTTTTCCTCCTTTTTTAAGAATGCCTTTACATATACCATTTACTTGCGAATTAAGTAAATTACAAACTCTTTCAGCTAAATTTAAATTATAATCGTTAGGTGAAAAATCAGATCCAATTAACAATAAAGTTTTAGCATAATTTTTATCATTGGCCGTTAAAGTTGTTTTATCTTTTTTTAGTGAATCTCGATGCAAATCTATTATATACTTTAACGATTTATAAGTAGAAAGTTTTTGATCTAAAAAATATCTACTAGCCTTATAAGAATAGCTATATTTTAAATTATTTTGTTTTAGATACGCTGAAATATCATTTTCTTCCACAATTGCTTCAATACCTAAGTCATATAATTTTTCTCTTAATAAATATGAGGCCATTAAAACATTGGGGGTAATATTATAAGCAGTTGTATAATTCGCTTGATAATTTTCCAGCTGATGAGAATTATAAATATATATTAACGGATTATTTACTTCTCTTTTATTAGTATCTTCCACATAACTACTTTTACTTTTTAATTTTTTATAAGTAGCCTCATCATCATCATCTGAGAAATAATTTTCATTTACTACACTTATATTGCTTAGACTATTGGAAAGTAAAAAGGCTGGATTAGTTAGAATAGTTAATACATCTTCGGACTTATTATTTTTTTTAATAATATCCGATGTTGAATTATTAACTAATTTATTAACATATTTTTGATTATAGATTTTTTTCTTTAAAAAAGTAGAACTTAAAAATTTAAAACTAAGTAAAAAAGAAATATAAAATATACTTATAATCAAAATAAATTTTAATAGAAATCTTTTTTTACGTTTCTTACTTTTAAATTTTCCCATAATAAAATCCTCCAATATTTACTTAATTATATAAATATTGAAGGATAGAATTTGTCGAAACATATTATTTATTTAAATAATTAATAGCTTCTTTTAAAGTTCTAACTTTTACAAGTTTTATTTTATAATTATATTTATCAATTGTTTTTTTAGCCTCTTTATAATTAGCCACTGGAACTAAGAAAATATCGGCTTTATTTCTAGCTGCTCCAATAACTTTATATTTAACACCGTCTATTTCGCCAACTTTTCCATCTACATCAATAGTACCTGTACCAACTATATTACGACCTTTGATTATATCTTTGTTAGTAATTTTATTATAAATACTTAAAGATAACATTAATCCACCAGATGCTCCAGATTCACTATCTTTACTCATAATTTTTATTTTAGGACTCGTAGTGTAATCATAAGTGCTTAAAAAAGATATTCCAAGTACTTTTTCTTTATTAATTTTTTTAACAACAGCATAGGCATTTTTTTCTTGGTTATTTCTTTTAATAACAAAATTAAATTTTGTATTTATTTTACTATTTGTAATCATTTGTTTAAGTTCATCTAATGATTTTATCTTTTTACCATTAACTTTAATAATTTCATCGCCAATTTTTAAGTTTGTATCACTTTTTTTAGTAATATAAACTATTTTGTTATGAACTTGTTTAATTTCAATTTTTTTCTTTGCTTGAGTAAAAGCGGCAATGGTAGCATTATCTTGAGATTGTTTTAAATATAATTTATCTCTTTTTATCATATCATCCATTGTTTCATCTTCATAAGTTATATCAGCTTTCTTAGCAAGATCCCAATTAGGAACTACAAAAGACGATAAAACAAAAGCCGGTGAACCATTGAACATACTCACATAAGAAAGTTGTAATTTTCCTTTAGTTTTTTCCTTTTTACCATCAACAGTAACTCGATTGGCTATATTTATTGTACCACCCGGTGCATATATAACATACGGAAGTTTAATATAAAATAATATTAATATTACTAAGATTATAATGAGTAATATTTTATTTGCTTTTATAAATTTCTTTATTTTTTCATATATTTTATTAAACATACATTACCACCCTATTAAATTATAACAAATATTGGAGAAAATATGAAAAAAAATATTAAAAATTTAACTATTATTTTACTATTATTAATTATATTATTTTTTCTTATTAAGAGTAATTTTCTTATTAAAAAAAATATAATAAATACATCTAAATTATTTATTACTCAAGTTTTTCCCTCTCTTTTTCCTATGTTTATATTATCATCTATACTCATAAATTATGGCTTTGTAGAAATACTTTCTTATTTTTTTTCTTATCCATTTTATCATATATTTAAAATTAATCCAAAAACAGCATATATATTTATTATGTCTCTTTTAACGGGAAGTCCATCAAATGCTAAATATACAATTCAACTTGTTAAAGATAATTATATTACTAAAAAAGATGCGGAAAAAATATTATGTTTTTCTTTTTTTGCTAATCCCATATTTATTATTAATTCTACCTTTCCTATTTTTAGAGACTTAAATATTGTCTTAAAAATTATTTTTAGCTTGTATGTATCTAATATTTTTATCGGACTTATCTTTCGTAATTTTAATAAATGTAATAAAAATAATAAATTAAATTTTAAAAATATTTTAACAAATATTAATCAAAAAACTAAAAAATTAAATGAAATTTTAACTTCTATAATTTTTGATGCTATTAAAACAATGTTATTAATATTTTCGAGTATGATTATATTTTCTATATTGTCTAATATTATTATTCAACTAATTCCTACAAATAATTTTTTTAAAGTATTAATAAGTGGATTACTAGAAATGAGCAATGGATTATTTAATTTACAAACTTTAAATATTTCCTTATATTTAAAAGAAATTTTAGCCATTACTTTTTTATCATTTTCAGGTATTTGTATAATTTTTCAAATAAAAAGTATTTTAAATGAAGAAAATATTTCTTTAAAATACTTTATCTTATCTCGATTTATACATGTAGTATTTGCCATTTTAACTTTTTCCATAATAATATAATTTAATGGTATATCGATCATCTAATGTTTCTTCTTTACTTCCTTTACCATGTATAATTGGAATTTCAATAGAATAAACATAATTCTCACTAAATTTTGTAACTGAGCCAAAATAATACCCCTTTGGTAAAGTATATGTTTCTTTATTGTTATCACTAGCAGTAGTTTCATAATAAATAGTAATTTTATTTTTATCAACTGTATCAACTGTATAATATTTCTCGGCATCCTCCTGATATACAATTTCTTTGTCAATAAATATTTTTTCTAAGTTTTTGGTAACACTTGATTTTATGGAAATTAATTCTATATCTTTGTCATCTAACTTATCTTCTCCATTAACAGTATTTAATATTTTAAATAAGAATAAAAGAAGTAATGATATTAATGTTATAGTTACTATTAATTCAATAAGAGTTAGTCCTTTTTTCCCTAATTTCATTATTAACCTCCTAATTATTCCTTTTTAATTTGATATGGATTTTTACTACTTCCATTACCAGTTAATACCACACTACCTTTAATACTTATTACCGGTCTTATATAAGCAGTTGTACTATTAATAGGAATATTGGGACCATAAATATAAGAATAATTTATACCAGCTGAGTTATCAGAACTTGGTGTAACATAATATGGTACTTTATTTGATTTTGCTCCAATCCAAAAATTATCATTAAAGTCTGAAAGAAAACTTTGATATCTGGATTGTCCTTTAATATTTCCTAAACTACTTGAAGTAGACATAATCTCATTCCATGAAGCTTGACCATAATAAGCTAAATTATCACATGCAAATGAAAAATTGTTAGTGGTAATATTATTACATTTATTATCATTACAATTATCTTCACAATAATTTGATAAAACTATATAGTCACTATATGAAGATAACTTATTATAAAAAGTATTTAATTCATCATCAATTTTATCATATTTTATTGGTTTTAATTTTTTATCTAAAATTAATCTTATACTACCATCTTCATTAATTCTTAATATTCGCCAAGATTTATTAGCAAAATTTACATAATTATTTTGATTATTCCCATGAACATATGTTATTCCGTCATTATTAGTATTAGTAGCATTCATTAAACTATCATTAGCAGAAAGTATGGAGAATGCGGTTGTATTACTAATATCTGTTGTTAGTTTGACACTTGCTACATTATTATTTTCAAATTCGGAAACTAAATAATATCCAGAACTATTTTTAGACATGGTTTTAATATAATCAATTACATTAGCACTTAATAAGTTTTTTGCTTTATTTAATTTTAAATTAGTTATATCTCCTGTAACAAGATATAAATTTTTTATATTAAATTTATCTTTCATTGTATTAAAAGATTCACCATTAGTTTTATCATTGTCATGAAGAATAGTACATTTATCTGATGAAGAAACAGTTATGGTAAAAGTTAATGGTTGAATATAATCATAATGGTTTCCATTTTTTATCCTTTGAAAAGAAGATTGCAGCATTACAGAATCACTACCATCAATACAAGTACCTAAAGAACAAATTTGAATATCTTTACCTGTCTCAGTATATGTTAAAACTGGAGCATTCATATTATAAGCAATTGAAACAGTTTTAATTGAGCCATCTGAAAAACTATTAGGCCCAAATGTTAATGGTCCAGAGTGACCATCAAGTCTTAACTCAATAGTATATGTGACTGTATTATTTAAATCCATATTAATTTCTTTAAATAAATCATCACTATTATAATTAATAAAACATCTATTTATGTTATTTTCTTCTAAATATTTTTTTACAAAATAAGTAGCATATAAATCTTCTACATTATCAAAACTTAACCTTTTTTGTTCTTCATTATATACACTATAAAATAATGTAAATAAAGAAATTAAAGCAATTGATACAACAGAAATAACGACAATTGTTTCCACGAAAACAAAGCCTCTTTTATTTTGCATAATTACCTCCTTAATTTAAAATATTTTCATAAACATCTCTTACATAATAATCACTAATATCATTTGGTGTTATATTTTGAAAAGTAAATATACCATTATTATAATCATTGCTAGAATTATATCCTCTAATAAAAAAATAGTTATCAATTGTTGATGTAGCATCTTCCTCAGCAGTAAAATTCCAAGATATATATTTTATATTTGTTTCACACATAGCATCACCACTATTATCTCCAAGGTTCCAATTTAATGGCATTTTATCAATGGGAAATATACTTTTATCATAAAAACTCGAATCACTAGTTTTTGTATATACAGTTAGTTCACCAGTTTTTCTTGAATAATTAGGATTTTCTATATTATTAAAATGATTCATATAATATACTCCAGTTTCATTTCCTGTAGTTGAATCGGCAGTATCAGTTCCTAATCCATATTTACTATATGCTAAATAAGCTACAGCACCCCATTGAGAGTTCCTAATTATATGGTTACTTCTTTGCAATAGAATACCAGCATAGAAAATAATTTCTTGGTCGCTTGAAAAATCAAATAATTTATATTCAGAAGCTGATTTATATTCTGGGTATTTTTTAATCCAAAATCCCTTAGTAAAAACTGGACTTTTTACACCATTATCTGTTTTATAATAAGTAAAGGCACTTGGAACTCGATATGTATTAATTGCTTCTCCTTGTGACCCTGATGCCCCTTCTTCGGGTTCAAAAATAACATTTATATTCGGAATAGATGTTAGTTCTTGACCTTCATCATTATGAGGAATACAATTGCCATCTACACTAGAAAATATTTGATATCTAAATCTAGGAATCCATACATATCCATAGTTTTCAACTGTTTCATCAGAAATTACTGAACCTTCAGTTATATTTTTATCAAGTTCACTAGTTAAAACAGCATTAGCCCATTTCTTATCTCGATAATTATACCAAGTAGCATTTTTATTATTAGAATTTGCTACAATCCAGTGATTATCAACATAGGTAATTGGAGTAAATCTAGCCCCTATTTCGGGAGCAATAGCTCCGGAAATATCATTATCATTAGTAGTTTCCACTTCTTTTTTTATATCATCAGATATTCTATTCATCAATACGCGATTATAAGCATAATTTGCTATAATTGTCATAATTAAAGCAACAAACACTATCAAAAAAGAATATAAAATTGATGAAGCGACAAATCCTTTTTTATTCATTTTTTATTTCTCCTATTATAATAAATTATAGCATTTATAAGTATGAAAAAAAAGTCCATAATGGACTTTTTAATAAAATTATTTATAAATAAAGTATAACAATAAAATTTTATTTTCATAAAATATTACAGGTGATATTATGTGTCCAAAAAGAGGTAGAGGTCCATCAATATTTGGTGTATTTGCAATTATTGGTCTTTTAATTTTAATATTTTATCAAGTTTTAATAACTTTAATTTTACCCCTTAGATTTAATATTTTTATATTACTTATTGAAGTTGCTTTATTGCTTTTTTTCCTCTTCCGAATTATATGGCCTTATTAATTTTTCTGTTTTAAATACATAATCAAGACCTTCTCTTACATTTTGACAAGATTTAATTTCGCTACTTTCAAATTCAATTTTAGGAGGTATTGAAATAACGGTAAAAAATAATTTTAATTCATTTTTAGAAAGAGGATATTTTTGTAAATATCTTTTTAATAATTCCTCAAAATTTAAATCAAAATATTCATTTTGATAAAATTTTATTAAATCTAAAACCGGACTATCAATTTTTGATTGTTCCCAACTAATTAAATAAGGCATTTCATTTTCCAGTAAGTGTTCTGTTTTTAAATTATTATGAATTAAACTAACTCGCTGTTTATCTTCATTACTTACTATATCCCACCATTCATCTAAAGTGGTTTTAGAATAATTTAAAGCATTTTTTAAATAAGTATAATTTCTAATTATTAAATAATGACTGGGTGCCATAAAAACTTCATTAAAAATATCATCATATAATTTATCATAATAATTATCCAAATAATTTATATTATTTAAGATATTATCATAAATACTTTGATATGTATCATTTGAAACATCTTTAAAATAAGATGTTTTATTATGTAAAGAAGATACTATATCAATTAAATCAAATGCTCTTTGATCATTAGATATCTTTATATCTTCAATGTATTTAAAAATTTCTAAATCATCTCTATTATTTTCAACTAAAGGAGCAAAATTAATAAAATTTCTTGAATGAAGATATTCATATAGTTTTTTTATATTTTGTTTACCCTTATTTTTTACAACATATTTTCCTTGTGATGTATCAATTAATGTTGCATTATTTATATAAGTATATCTATATGGTTTATAAGCTTTTTTGATTATTTCTAAAGTTTTACTCATCAGTATTTTTAGGAATTATTAATTTATCATTAATTGATAAAGTTGTAAGATCGTTATATTGTTCAATTATGTCTTTAGTTGTTTTTAATTTTTCACAAATTGACTCTATTGTTTCATTTTCACGAACAATATGAACATAATAAGTTGTATAAGTATCTTCTTCGTTATTAATAGATGATATAATATTTTCTTTTATTTCTTCATCTAACCTTTCATTTTTTTCTTCTATTTGTTCTTCATTATCAATAACTTCAGTATTAACTTCTACTTCTTGTTTATCTTCATTAATGTTTTCTTCTTTTCTTTCTTCTTTATCATCTAAAATAATTGGTTCAACTTTTTCTTCAGGAAGTGGAATAATCTCTTCTTCTTTTTCTTCTAATTTTGCTTCTACTTCAAATTCAATATTAACTCTTAATGTATCATCACCAATTACATCATAAGTAAAATCTGTTATATCAAAATTTATGGTATCTTTTATTACTTCGTCTGGTAAATCAACTGAAAATGGTAAAGAATAATTAAAAGTCTCTTTATTAACACTTACTTCATGAGTTTTATAATCACCAGCAATAATGAAATTACCAGTTAATTCATGATCATTAATAGAAACTTCATGTTCAAGAGAAATACTTGTAATACTAGCAATTTTAGTATTAAATATTATGTCATTGGTAAATGGTATAGTTTTATTCATAAAAAAATCAATCCTTTCTGATATAATTTATGATTGGATTGATTAATTTATGAAAATAGTTCTTTATATATTTCTGAATAATTTTTAACAGGAATTATTTTTATATTTTTCTTTATTTTATCGGGAACATTTTCTAATTCATTTTTATTGGAATAAGGAATATAAATAGTACTAATATTTTGATTGTAAGCCCCAATTAATTTTTCTTTTAAACCACCTATTTTTAATACATCACCATTTAAAGTAATTTCACCAGTCATAGCAACGGAAGAATCAATTGCATGATTTTTTAAAGTACTAAGTAAAGATGTTGTTATAGCACATCCAGCCGAAGGCCCTTCTTTTTCTAATGATGCGGTTAAACAATGAATATGAATGTCTTTACTTTTAAAAACATTTTCTTTAATATCAAAAAAATTAGCATTAGATTTAATATAACTTTTGGCAACAGTAATACTTTCCTCCATAATTTTTTTAACATTACCTGTTATTATAAATTTACCATCACCATCTAAGATTTTACTTTCAATAATAACATTCATTCCGCCATAGGCTGAATAAGCTAAAGCATTTACATTACCAATTTTAGAATCTTTTAAAATTTTACTTATTTCATATTTTGGTAAACCTAAATATTTTGTCAAATCACTAGTTTTAACTTTAACATTAATTTTAGTTTTGGAAATTAATGATTCACTAATTATTTTTCGAACAATTTTATTTAGACATCTTTCTAGTTCTCTTACACCGCCTTCTCTTGTGTATAACTCAATTATTTTTAAAATAATATTATCACTAAATATAATTTCATTTTTAATAACATGAGATTCAAAGATTTTAGGTATTAAATAATTTTTAGCAATCAATAATTTATCAAATTCTGTATAAGATGATAATTCAATAATTTCTAATCTATCTTTTAATATAGGAGGAATATCATCAATGTTATTAGCCGTTAAAATAAAGAAAACTTGTGATAAATCAAATGGCTCTTCTAAATAATTATCCGTAAATATTTTATTTTGTTCCGAATCTAATATATCTAATAAAGCTGAAGCCGGATCTCCTTTATAATCTTTTACAATTTTATCAACTTCATCAATTAAAATAACAGGATTTAAAGAATTAGCCTTAGCAATAGCCGTAATAATTTTACCAGGAGCAGCACCTAAATATGTACGACGATGACCAATTAGTTCGGAAACATCATTTAAGCCTCCGACACTAATCTTATAAAACTCTCTTTTTAAAGCAATGGCAATTGATGAAGCAAAAGTTGTTTTTCCAACGCCTGGAGGTCCAACTAAACATATTATTGGACTTTTAATATATTTATTTCTTTTTTTAACAGCAATATATTCCATTATTCTAGACTTTACATCATCTAAAGCAAAATGTGATGAATCTAAAGTCTTTTTTATTTTAATAATATTTTCTTCATCTTTAGTCACTTTATTCCAAGGCATATTTAAAATAAGTTCAAGATACGAACGAATTGTAGAAGATTCTGGCGAAATTTCCGGAGTTCGTTCAAATTTTCTAATTTCTGATTTTATCTTATCATAAGTTTTTTTATTTAATTTTAAAGTATCTAATTTTTGATAATAATATGTAGCACTATCATTACTGCCAACTTCTTCACCAAGTTCTTTTTTCAATACATTAATTTTTTCTTTTATTAAATATTCTGTTTGTTGATGAAGCATCTCATCTTGTAAATTCTGATCTAATTTTTCATCAAGAGAAATTAATTTAATTTCAAAATTTATATCATTAATTAACATTTCGGCTCTATTTTTAGGATCAATTTCCTTTATAAAGGAAGATTTTTTTTCAAAATTTAAATTTAAAAATGAAGCAATCATATCAGTTAATTTAGATAATGAATCTACATTTTTTATGGGATTTAATAAACTATTAGATAATTTAGAGGATTTATTAATTAATTCTTTAAAACGATCATTTAATTTTCGAACATAAGCAGTTTCTTCTAAAGAATCCATTTTAATAGAATCAATTGGCTTACATATTGATTCTAAAATATCAGTATCTTTACTATAATTTTGATATTTTAAAATTTCTACTCTTTTTAAACCTGTAATTCTTATTTTTAAATGACCATTAGGTAATTCAATTTTACTTTTTATTTTACCCATAACGCCAATTTTAGGAAGATCAGAAATTTCTGGTTCTTCTTCTTTTTCATCTAAAGGACATACAACTAAAACATTGTCATCAAAATTTTTAGAAGACAAATTTAATGTTTTCTTAGAAATTTCATTATTTAGTTCAATCTTTACTTCTTGAAAAGGTAAAATTAAAAGACCATGAAGGAGAATAACCGGTAGTTTATAGTTCAAATTAATTCCTCCTTTCATAATTTAAAGCTTATTATAATTATAAAATAATCATTTGTCTACTATTTTTTACAATAATTTGACAAAATTTTTAGCAAATAAAAAAAACTATGTATTATAGTTTTTATTATTGCATTCTATTCATTTGTTTCATAAGTTGATTAACTTGTTTTTTTGAAGGTTTTCTACCCATTCCACTCATTAATGTTTCAATCATTTTTTCATTAATTGGGGGATTTTTTTTCATATATTTTTTCATTAAAGTTCTGGCAATTAAAAAACCAAGTATTAAGCCTACAACAAGGCCAAGTAATATATATAGAATATCTCCAAGCATATTATATCCTCTCTTTCATAATATATTTTACTATATAAAATACATTAAAACAAGTTTAATCTACACCTGTTCTAAGTAAAAATAATCAACATTTTTAAAATCACAGACAAAAATACCTTTAACTGATTTTAAATTATCAAAATAAATTGGCTTGATTTTAGAAGTAGTTAATTTTAAATGCGTACTTTTTATAATTAATTTAGATTTTTCATTAGTAAAATAATCATTAATCATATGAACATTATTAAATTTTACATAACTTTCATTATCTTTGTATTCATCAAATATATTTTTATTTATTTTTCCTTTATCAAAAGGTAGACAAATTGAGGAAAATAAATTGTAAGCATCGGATAAATTAACTTTATTCAGTCGATATATTTGTTCTAAAGATTTATACAAATTATAAGGACAATCTTTAGTTAATGAATAAAATTCATCATTAATTTTAAATATATAAAATGTTCTCATTTTTATCACCCTAATTATTATAAAATAAAGAAAATAAAAATTTTGTCAAAAAAAAAGAAGTTAAAAAGGTAACTTCATATTTCCATTCTGTAAATTTTTCATCATTTTTTTCATTTGTTCAAATTGATTTAGTAAACGATTAACTTCTTCCACACTTCTACCACTACCCTTGGCTATTCTTAATTTTCGAGATGCTTTTAAAACATTAGGATTCCTTCTTTCATAAGGAGTCATTGATAAAACAATTGCTTCAATATGAGCCATATCTTTAGGATTAATTGTTATATTATTAAGTCCCATTTTTCTAGCCCCAGGTAACATTTTTAAAATATTTTCTAAAGGTCCTAATTTTTTAATTTGTTTAAAAGTTTTTAAGAAATCTTCTAAATCAAATTTACCTCTTTGCATTTTTTTAGCCGTATCTTCAAGTTCATCTTGATCAACACTTGCTTCTACTTTTTCAACAATAGATAATATATCTCCCATTCCTAGTATTCTTTTAGCCATTCTTTCTGGGAAAAATTCTGAAAGACCATCCATTTTTTCAGAATCTCCAATAAATTTAATAGGAATATTTGTAAGGTGTCTTACTGACAAAGCAACACCACCCTTAGTATTTCCATCTAATTTTGTTAGTATAGCTCCAGTTAATTTTAATTTATCATTAAAGCCATTAATGACATTAATCGCATCTTGTCCCATCATAGCATCAATTACTAAGATTGTTTCATCAGGATGATAATTATCTTCAATTGCTTTTAATTCAGTCATTAAATTCTCATCAATGTGAAGTCTACCAGCCGTATCAATAATTACATAATCATGGTTATTTTTAATTGCTACTTCAAAAGCCTTTTTTAAAATAGATAAAACATCTTTATTATCTTTTTCACTGTAAACTTCAATATTTAAACTTTTACCAATGGTAATAAGTTGATCAATTGCCGCAGGACGGTATACATCACAAGCAACTAGCAAGGGATTTTTTGCATGTTTTTTTCTTAAATAATTAGCAAGTTTCCCAGCAGCCGTTGTTTTACCACTACCTTGAAGACCAACAAGTAAAAGTGTAGCAGGATTCCCTTTAGTATTTAAAGGAACATAATCTTTTCCTAATAAATCAACTAGTTCATCTTTTACAATTTTTACAAACAATTCATCTGGCTTTAGAGACTTCGCTACATCCATACCTAGCGCTTTTTCTTTAACATTTTTAATAAATTCTTTTACAACTTCATAATTAACATCAGCTTCTAATAAAGCAATTCTTATTTCCCTTAATGCATTACTTATATTATCTTCTGTAATTTTTCCCATGCCTTTAATATTTTTAATGGCATTAGTAAGTTTATCTCCCATGTATTCAAACATTTTTTATCACCAAATTAATTATAATATAAAAAAAAAGATAAATCTATCTCTTTTTAAATTAGAATTCATCTAGATAAGGAAAATCTCTTTCCTTTTTTAAGAAATTATTAATTTCTAAAGTAACATTATAATAATAGTCAATTTTAGCATCATTTTGATTATTCTTTAATATATTAATTAAATCAGAATATATAGTTTTTACAAGATTAATATCGTTATTCATAACTAGCATAATATTATATAATCTATTAAACACTATATCTAAATTACAATCGGTTGATATTTTTCCTTCAAGCATTGCTATTTCTTTGGCTTGATTTAAATTAATTTGAGGATACTTAGTAATTATTTCTTTAGCTACTAAATTTATTCTATCTTCCTCTAATAAATTACCATTATATTCGTATTTCATATTTATCTTCTCACTTTTCTATTAAAAGTATTTTCATTTATTTCTATTATTGTTTTTGCATCTAATTTTATTTCTTTTATTTCTTGATTTTTTTTCTTTAAAACTTTACTTAAAAAATGAGATCTTACATTATTCATTATAGTTTGTAAACTTCTTGCTCCCGTATTTAATTCATAAGCAGCATCAGCAATTGCTTCATAAACATCATCATTTATTATTAATTTTTTATCTTTTGATGTTATCCATTTTTCAAATCCAATCATTGGACTAATGGTTGATTTTTTTAATATATTTATTAAATTTTCCTTAGTATATTCCTCAGTATGTAAATATGTATTAAATCTACCTATTAATTCTGGTTCAAGACCAAGATCAATTAAATCTTGTGGAGTAATTTTATAAGTAACAATTTTATTTGTATTTTCATTACCAAAACCTATATAATGTTTATTTTCAGTTTTTTGTTTTCTTAATTCTGTCAAGGCACCTAAACATATAAATGTTAATCTAGAAGTATCAAATTCTACTTTCCTTATGTCAAATATATTATTAAAGATATCGATATCATATTTTCCCCCACCCAGAAAATCTAAAAGTTGTTGTTGAACAGCCTTTTTCATTTCCAATCCACCTTTTCGGCTATAAGCTATTTTATCAAATTCATCTAATACTATAATGCCTCCTTGAGCCTTTTCTAAATCACCATTGGCTTTTTGTAATAATCTATTTAAATTATCTGTTATATTACCTCCTTGATAACCTGTTGAAGAATAATTCGTAATTGAAGTCGATACAAATGGAATGTCTAACTTATCTGTAATTTCTCTAATAATTGCTGTTTTACCAGTACCAGTTGGACCATCAAGAAAAATTAACGATCTTTGTCCATCAGTATAATCATCCCTTCTGATTAATTGTTGATTATTAATGATATTATTAAATAAATCTTCTACGGCTTTTTCTTGACCAATAAATTTGTTTTGAATACTTTCTAGTGTTTCCCATACATAATCATTATCAAAATCATCAGATATTATTTTATTTTCATCTAATTTAGGATTATCATAATTTTCTGTAAATTCTGTAAATAAAGAAGATGAATTATTATAACTTCTTTTAGTGGTTTCTCTTTTACCTATACTTCCATCCATGAAAATATAATTTCTAAATGCCTCAAAGATAGGATGACTATTAAAACCTAAAAAACTGCCGGATGTTTCATATTTTAAAGCAAAATAATCAAGTATATCCGAACCTCTTAAACTAATATATTGAAGCGAACTTATTATAATTCCCGGAGTTAAAAAATTAAGTTCATTAATTGCTAAGACACTATCTTTAATAATAATATTTATTAAATCTAATTGAATATTTTTTTTATAAAAATCTTCATATTTATCATCAGGCAATTCTTTTATATCATTTTTTTTAATATCAATAAAATCAAGTAAATCATCTAATTTTATATCATCGTATTGAGAATATATATTTTTTATGTCTTCATCAACTAAAAAACCCGCAATAAAAAGAGATAATACTTTTTTATCTAATTTGGTAAATGTATAATATTTTTTTTCATGAAATTTTTCAACTTTTTGAATTATGATTTTATCCATTATTAATGAATAAATATCCATAACTTTATTTAAATAAAGTTTAGTTTTATCATTAAATTTTTTATAGTCAAATATATTATTTATATCCATATATATTTCCTTACTTTCTAAGGAAATTATATAATAGGTACCCCCCCCTGTCAAATTTATGTTGAAAAATTGACAAATATTTGTCAGGTAAATTATTTATTTAAATGCACTTTTTTTAATTTTAGTGCATTTTCTTTTAGAAATATTAGGGGATTGTTTTTT